>NZ_JAPVLS010000018.1:42322-128920 GCF_027158125.1 Streptomyces sp. H39-C1 | reverse complement strand
GGTCGTGGTTGCTGGCGATTCCGGCGCTGTTCATCCAGTCGATCTTCAATGCCGGCCTGGCGCTGGCGGTGGCCCGGCTGGGCAGCAAGATGACGGACCTCGCGCAGCTGATGCCGTTCATCCTGCGGACGTGGATGTACACCTCCGGCGTGATGTACAGCATCAGCAATTTCACGAAGACGGCACCGTATTTCGTGAAGATCCTGCTCGATGTGAATCCCATCGCGGTGTACATCGACCTGATGCGCTTCGCGCTGATCGACAGCGTGACCGCCGAGGAGATGCCGCCGCACGTGTGGGCGGTGGCGGTGGGCTGGGCGGTCGTGGTGGGTGTCGGCGGGTACGTGTATTTCTGGAAGGCTGAGGAGAAGTACGGCCGTGGCTGAGACAGTGGAGATCGAGAAGAGCGCCACCGGCACCGACACCGACCGGAGCGCCGCCGGCAGCACCGCCGTTCAGGCTCCGGCCCGGTCCCGTATCCCGACCGTCATCGTGGACGATGTGCACATCGTCTACCGGGTGCACGGCGCCGGGAACAGCAAGGGCAGCGCGACGGCCGCCCTCGGGCGCCTGGTGTCCCGTAAGTCGTCGCCCAACGTCCGGCGGGTCCATGCCGTGCGCGGGGTGAGTTTCACCGCGTACCGGGGTGAGGCCATCGGTCTCATCGGGTCGAACGGGTCGGGCAAGTCGACGATGCTGCGGGCGATCGCGGGTCTGCTGCCGCCGGAGAGCGGCCGGGTCTACACCGACGGCCAGCCCTCGCTGCTGGGGGTCAACGCCGCGCTGATGAACGACCTGTCCGGCGAGCGGAACGTCGTGCTCGGCGGTCTGGCGATGGGGATGTCGCAGGAGGAGATCCGCGAGCGGTACCAGGGAATCGTGGAGTTCTCGGGAATCAACGAGAAGGACGATTTCATCTCGTTGCCGATGCGGACGTATTCCTCGGGCATGGCGGCCCGGCTGCGGTTCTCGATCGCGGCGGCCAAGAACCATGACGTGCTGATGATCGATGAGGCGCTGGCCACCGGCGACCGTTCTTTCCAGCGCCGCTCCGAGGCCCGCATCCGCGAACTGCGCAAGGAAGCGGGCACGGTCTTCCTGGTCAGCCACAACAACAAGTCGATCCGTGACACCTGTGACCGGGTGCTGTGGCTGGAGAAGGGCGAGCTCCTCATGGACGGCCCCACCGAGGAAGTCGTCAGCGCCTACGAGAACGCCCACGGATGACGGACCGGCCCGCCGTCGGAACGGCGGGCCGGCTTTTTCACTGGTTCATCAATGCGGTCAGTACTGGTAGAAACCGGCCCCGGTCTTACGGCCCAGCCGGCCCGCGTCGACCATGCGCTGGAGCAGCGGGGGAGCGGCGTACAGCGGCTCCTTGAATTCGTGGTACATCGAATCCGCGATGGCGGCAATGGTGTCCAGACCGATGAGGTCGGAAAGCTTGAGCGGGCCCATCGGGTGCGCGCAGCCCATTTCCATACCGTTGTCGATGTCCTCGCGATTGGCGATTCCGGACTCGAACATCCGGATCGCCGACAGGAGATACGGGACCAGCAGCGCGTTCACCACGAATCCGGAGCGGTCCTGGGCGCGGATCGCGTGCTTGCCGAGGACGTCGGTGACGAGGCTCTCGGTGCGCTTGAGGGTGTCGTCCGCGGTGGTGAGGGCCGGAATCAGCTCGACGAGCTTCTGCACCGGGGCCGGGTTGAAGAAGTGGATCCCGAGCACGTACTCGGGACGCGAGGTGGCCACCGCGAGCTTCACCAGGGGGATGGACGAGGTGTTGGAGGCCAGGATCGCGTCCGGCCGGGTCACCACCTGGTCGAGGACCTGGAAGATCTCGGTCTTGACCTGCTCGTTCTCGACCACGGCCTCGATCACGAGGTCACGGTCGGCGAATTCGCCGAGGTCGGTGGTGAAGCTCAGACGGGCGAGTGTCGCGTCCCGCTCCTCCTCGGTGATCTTGCCGCGTTCCGCGGCCTTCCCGAGGGAGTTCGTCAGACGGGTACGGCCGAGCTCCAGGGCCTCGCCGGTGGTCTCCGCGACCCGGACGTCCAGTCCGGCGCGGGCGCAGACCTCCGCGATACCGGAGCCCATCTGCCCGGCCCCCACCACTCCGACGCGCTGGATGTCGCTCACTCGTAAGCCTTTCGCTGTGGTACAGGAATAAGCGGGCGCACCACGCGGTAGCGGGCCCGCCCGCTCCGACGTTACTCCGCCGGTGCGGAGGATTGCTCCAGCCCCCCGGCCGCACCATCATCAGCGGGACAGCACCCGACGATCAGGGGGCACGGATGGGGCACATCACTCGCAGGACCTTCGCCGTGGGCGCCATCGGCACCGTGGGCGCGGTGGCCCTGGCGGCCGCCACCGGGACACCCGCGGCGGCGGCCGCCAGGGCCGGGACCACGGAACGGGAGCGGCCCGCGCGCCAGTTCCGCGGTATGTGGATCGCGACCGTCGCCAACACGGACTGGCCCTCCGCACCCGGCCTGCCGGCGGCGGAGCAGCGGCGGGAACTGCTCGATCTGCTGGACACCGCCGTCGAGCGCCGGCTCAACGCGGTGATCCTCCAGGTCCGGCCCACCGCGGACGCGCTGTGGGCGTCGCCGTACGAGCCGTGGTCGCAGTACCTCAGCGGGACCCAGGGCCAGGACCCCGGCTGGGACCCGCTCGGCACGGCCGTGCGCGAGGCGCACCGGCGCGGTCTGGAACTGCACGCCTGGTTCAACCCGTACCGCATCGCCAACAACACCGACCCGAACCTGCTCACTCCGACCCACCCGGCCCGGCTGCACCCCGAGTGGGTCGTCCCGTACGGCGGGAAGCTGTACTACAACCCGGGGCTGCCGGAGGTGCGGCGGTTCGTCCAGGACGCGATGCTCGACGCCGTGCGGCGCTATCCGGTCGACGCGGTGCACTGGGACGACTACTTCTATCCGTACCCGGTGGCGGGGCAGGTCTTCGACGACGATGCCGCGTACGCCGCCTTCGGTTCCGGGTTCCCCGACCGGGCGGCCTGGCGGCGCGACAACACCGACCGGCTGGTGCGTGAGACGGCCGTCCGGATCAAGCGGATCCGGCCGCACACCCGCTTCGGGATCAGCCCCTTCGGGGTGTGGCGCAACCGGGCGACCGACCCGCTCGGCTCCGACACCACAGCGGGCGTCCAGACCTACGACAACCTGCACGCCGACACCCGCGGGTGGGTGAAGAAGGGGTGGATCGACTACATCGTTCCCCAGGTGTACTGGAACATCGGGTTCCCGGCCGCCGACTACGCCAAGCTCGTCCCCTGGTGGGCGGATGTGGTCTCCGGAACGGACGTCGACCTGTACGTGGGCGAGGCGCTGTACAAGGTGGGTGTCGCCGGCCAGCCCGCGGCCTGGCAGGACCCCGCCGAGCTCTCCCGCCATCTCACCTTCGACCGCGACTTCCCGCAGGTGCGCGGCAACGTCTTCTTCTCGTCGACCCAGGTGGCGTCCGACCCGCTCGGAGCGATGACCCGCGTCGTGGCCGACCACTACGGCGGCTGCGCGCACCCGCCGCACTGAGCCGCCGCACTGAGCCACCGGGGCCCGTGGTCCGCCAAGACCGCTCCTGTGCACGGCGGTTGCCGCGGGCCTTCCGGCGGATATTCGTTCGATCAAGGGGTTCGGGCCTGTTAGCGTCCTCCTGTGGCGAAACTCAATCAGATCATCGCGGTCGAGAAGGGCGTCAAGTCCAAGTCCCAACAGGAACTGACCGCTTCCCATCACGACCTGCAGAAGCCCGTTCTGCTCTCCGGGCTCTCCCGGACCTATCAGCCGAAGGACGAGGAGGGCGAACAGCTGCCCCCCGAGTCGACCCGGGTCCAGATCAAGGCCGAGGACGTACTGCGGACGACCGCGGTCACCCTCACCCGGCTCTTCGACGTCACCGCCACCAAGGACTGGGCGAACTGCGAGGCCCGCGCCGACGTGACGGTCGACGGCCGCCCGCTGGTGCGGGAAGTGCCGGTGTCGTACCTGCTGTTCCTGGAGAAGCAGCTGGTGGACCTGCACACCTTCATCCGCAAGCTGCCGGTGCTCGACGCCTCGGAGTCGTGGAACCTCGACCCGTCGAGCGACGCGTGGAAGACCGAGCCGGTACGCACCATCCGTACGAAGAAGGTGCCGCGCAACCACGTCAAGGCCGAGGCGACGGAGAAGCACCCCGCCCAGGTCGACGTGTACTACGAGGACGTGCCGGTCGGTTACTGGACGACCGTCAAGTTCTCCGGCGCCCTTCCGGCCCGGCGCGTCAACGAGCTGCTCGAGCGGGTGGAGAAGCTGCAGAACGCGGTCAAGTTCGCCCGCGAGGAGGCCAACAGCGCGGAAGTCACCGACCAGCGGGTCGGGGACGCCGTACTCGGCTACCTTCTCGGCCCGTAGCCGGCCACACCCCAACAGACCCCCTCCGCCTATGTGCGGAGGGTGCGCCAGGAGCGCAAAGCTCAGCCTGAAGCTTGTCGTGACGACGTGGTTCCAGTGGGGGTTCGAGTCCCTCTCCCGGCACTACCGGCCGGGGTAGCCCAACTGGCAGAGGCAGACCGCGATCAATCTCAGACTCTTGCTCCAGACTCAGCATTCGCCGCCGATCGCCGGATCCACCGGGTTCGGGCTTGGTCGTCAGGTGCCGGTTCGAATCCGGTCCGCCGCTTCCTTCCTGCGGCGGTAGTTCAATGGCAGAACAAGACGACGTAAAACTGACCCGTACCCACTCGCGCCGGCGTGTGCATATGGGCGGCATCAACAGGGGCCCGGGAGCTGGACACGCTCTCGGGCCCTGCTCCATGTCCGGGGGCCCGTTGCCCGTTGTGAACCCCTCACCCGGTGCCGGCTTCGAGGCCGGCGAGCAGTCCGGCGACGGCCTCGTCGAGCAGCCCGAGGAACACGCCGACCGCCGGGGACGGTGACAGGCCGCGCGCGGTGGCGGCGTGGACGGCGCGGCCCGGGACGTCGTCGGGATGCAGGGCCACAAGGGCGATGTCGGCCCGCACCGAGGCGGCGGCCAGCGCCGGGACGAGCGTGACGCCGAGTCCCGCCGCGACGAAGCCCTGCTTCGCGATCCACTCGGCCGCGACGAAACCGATCCGCGGCAGCCGGTCGAAGAGCGGGGCGCCTGTCTGCCCTTCCAGGGCGGCGTTCGCGCGGGAGGCGCACTTCTCCGTGGCGCTCGCGGCCAAGGACGTCCGTCTCGCGACCGACGCCGCCGAACTGCCGGTGGCGAGCGCGGTGCTCGGCTCCTCACGGAGTTCCCCGAACTCGCGGACGAGGACCTGGCGCAGGCCGCCCAGCGCTTCCGCACCCGGGCAGGTGGCCGCCTCAGCGCCGAGGCCGCGCTTCCCACCGACCGCTGGAAGCAGCTTCCGCATCTCGCAGCACACGACCTAAGGCCGGAACCGCTGGGTACGGTGAACGGGCGCGGGTACGCGTCGGGCACAACCGTGCTGGGACAACGTGGTTCCGTACACCGGGAGGCGAAGGTGCTGGACATCCGGCGGGTGACGCGGGCGGCGGACGTGATCGACGCGGAGACCCTCTTCGACGGGCCGGCCCGTCCGGAGTGGGCGGCCCGGTTCCTCGCCGAGCCGGGCCATCACCTGCTGGTGGCCTACCGGGGAGCGGAGCCGGCCGGGTTCGTCACCGGGGTGGAGATGACCCACCCGGACAAGGGGACCGAGATGTTCCTCTACGAGCTCGGGGTGGCCGAGGGGCACCGGCGGCGCGGCATCGGACGCGCACTGGTCACCGGGCTGGCCGCGCTCGCCCGCGAGCGCGGCTGCTACGGGATGTGGGTGCTCACCGACCGCGACAACCCGGCCGCCCTGGCCACCTACCGCTCCACCGGGGCGGACACCGACGAGGCCACCGCCTTGCTGTCGTGGACCTTCACCACGGACAGCGTCCCGGAGCCGTAGTGGTCCGCCCCGGTCCACCGCCCGTCCCGCCGCCCGTCCCGCCGTCCGGTGCCCGCCCGTCCCGCCGTCCGGTGCCCGTCCGGTGCCCGCCCGGCGGCGTGGCCCGGACGTCCGGGGGACTCGGCTAGCCTGAGGGCACAATGAACCGTTTGACGACGTCATCGGGTGCGTACGACCTCACCCGCTTCCCCGAGGACCCCCGCGACAGGCTCCGTGCCTGGGACGCCGCCGTCCGGCGCGCTGGTCACCTCGCTCGCCGCGCACCGCCCCGTACAGATCACCGACTCCTTCCTCGCCCAGCAGGCGACCCGGGCGAACCTGGCGCGCAGCGGGGCCGAGCCCGGCACGGTACGGCTGCTTTCGGCCATGGACCCGGTCCCGGACCGCATCGACGTCCTGCTGGTCCGGGTGCCCAAGAGCCTCGCGCTCCTGGAGGACCAACTGCACCGGCTCGCACCGCGGCTGCACGCGGGCACCGTCGTCGTCGGCACGGGCATGGTCACCGAGATCCACACCTCGACGCTCACCCTCTTCGAAGAGCTCATCGGTCCCACCAGGACGTCGCTGGCCGCGAAGAAGGCCCGCCTCATCTTCAGTACGCCGGACCCCGCGCTCGTCCGCACCGACAGCCCGTGGCCGCGTACGTACCAGCTGCCCGGCGACGTCGGCGCGGCCTCCGGCCTGGCCGTCACCAACCACGCGGGCATCTTCTGCGCCGAACGCCTCGACATCGGCACCCGGTTCTTCCTCCGGAACCTCCCGCAGCGCGACGGCCCCGAGCGCGTCGTCGACCTGGGCTGCGGCAACGGCGTGGTCGGAACGGCCGCGGCGCTGGCCAACCCCGGCGCCCACGTGACGTTCATCGACGAGTCCTTCTCCGCGGTGGCGTCGGCCGAGGCGACCTTCCGGGCCAACACCGGACCGGACGCCAAGGCCCAGTTCCTGGTCGACGACGGCCTGTCGTCCGTCCCCGCCGGCTCGGTGGACCTGGTGCTGAACAACCCGCCGTTCCACAGCCACCAGGCGACGACCGACACGACGGCCTGGAACATGTTCACCGGATCCCGCGAAGCGCTGCGCGCCGGGGGCGAGTTGTGGGTGATCGGCAACCGGCATCTCGGCTACCACGTGAAGCTGCGCCGGCTCTTCGGCAACTGCGAAGTCGTCGCGAGCGACCCGAAGTTCGTCATCCTGCGAGCGGTGAAACGCTGATCACGGCCTGACGCGGCGGCTCAGCGGGCCGCCGCGTCCCGGAGGGCGTCGATCAGGCCCAGCAGGGCGGGCTGGGCCGGCGAGGTCTCGCGTACCGCGGCGTAGATCGCCCGGACCGGCTCCGGTCCGCGGACCCTGCGCACGACGATGCCGGGATGATGGCGGTTCCCCAGTCCGAGCGTCGGCATCAGACCGACTCCGAGGCCGGCCGCGATGAATCCCTGGGCCGTGGCGTAGTCCTCGCTCTCGACCACGAAGTCCGGGCTGAAGCCGGCCGCGGCACAGGCGTCGACGACGGTCTCGAGGCAGGGGCCCGCGGGCCATTCGTTGCCGACCCAGGGCTCGTCGGCGAGGTCGGTCAGATCCAGCACCTTCTTCGCCGCGAGCCGGTGCCCCTTGGGCAGTACGGCGCGGTAGGGGTCGTCGAGCAGGTGCACGAGACGGATGCCCGCGCTGGGCCGGTCGCGTGGATGCACCACGATCGCCAGATCGGCCCGGCCCTGTTGCACCTCGGGCAGGGGATCCTCGGGGTCGACGAGCTTGAGGTCGATCCGTACCCCCGGATGTTCGTCACGCAGCCGCGCCAGCGCGGGCGCGACCAGCGTCGCGCCCGCCGTGGCGATGTAGCGGACCGACAGCTGCCCGGTCCGGCCGGCCCGGAGGTCGGCCAGAGCCGTCTCCGCCTCCGCGACGTTCCTGCTGATCACGGCCGCGTGCTCGGTGAGCAGCAGTCCGGCCGCCGTCGGCCGTACGCCCCGGCCGAAGCGTTCGAGCAGCGCCGTCCCGGCCTGCTTCTCCAGCGCCGCCACCTGCTGGCTGACGGCGGAGGGGGTGTACCCCAGATTCGCCGCCGCCGCGGTCACCGAACCACTGGTGACGACCGCCCGCAGCACCTGCATCCGTCTCACATCGAGCATGTAGGAGAGCTTAATGGTGCATGCAACTCTTTTCTCTTGTCCTGTCGTATCGACTCGGGGCACGGTGATCACCGGAGACGGAAGACCGAACAGGGAGACAGCACGTGAGCAAGAACGGCAGTGGTGGGTCCGGCCCGATGGCGTTGGTGCGGATGGGCGTCCTCGCCCTGCTGTGGGGATCGACGTTCCTGTGGATCAAGTTGGCCCTGGACGGCCTGTCGCCCGCTCAAGTGACGTTCACCCGCTGCGCGTTGGGCGCCCTGGTGCTGCTCGTCCTGTGCTTCTCGTCGCGCCGCCACCTGCCCCGCGACGGCGCGACCTGGGGCCATGTCGTCGTGGCCGCCTTCTTCTGCAACGCCCTGCCGTTCGCGTTGTTCAGCGTCGGGGAGCAGACGGTCGACTCCGGCGTGGCCGGCGTCCTGAACGCGACCACCCCGCTCTGGTCCCTGCTGATCGGCCTCACCATCGGCACGGAACGCCGGCTCCACCCCGCCCGCCTGGGCGGACTCCTCCTCGGATTCGCGGGCACGCTGCTGATCTTCGCCCCGTGGGGACGGAACGGACTCGTCAGCTGGGGTTCCGCCGCCATCCTCGGGGCGGCGGCGAGCTACTCCGTCGCGTTCGCCTACATGGGGCGCCATCTCGTCGGGAAGGGCACCGCCACCATCGCGCTCTCCGCGTCCCAGCTCCTCGCCGCGACGGGACTCAGCGCGCTGACCCTGCCGATCGGCGGCCTGGCGCCCGTACACCCCGGCCCCGCAGCCCTGTTGGCCGTCGTCGTCCTGGGGATCTTCGCCACCGGGATCACCTTCCACCTCACCTACCGGCTCATCGCGGACGAGGGCGCCACCAACGCCGCCACGGTCGGATACCTGCTGCCGGTGGTCTCGGTGGCGCTGGGCGCGATCGTGCTCCACGAGGACGTCAGCCTCAGGACCGTCGCGGGCATGGCCGTGGTCCTCGTCGGCGTCGGCATGACCCGCCGGCCGGCGCGAAGCGCGCGTGGGGACGGATCACTGTGCGAGGGAGCCGCCCTGCCCGGCCGTCCGTAGCCGGCCGGAGCTGGAGCCAGGTCCGCGGTGCCGCCGGCCGGGCCGGGCGCCCCTTGCGTACGACCCGGCCGCCCGTTCTCGGCCGCCCCTGTTCATAGGGGCGGAACGCGGCCCGGCAGACCAGCAGCGCCACGGCGAACACCGGCAGCCAGGCCAGCCGGGCGAGCACCCAGCCCGGGCCGTCGGGCACGGTGTGCAGACCGGGCAGGGGCGAGCCCACGAGCAGGCCGGTCGCGGTGACCGCCACGGGGGACGCCCGCCGGGCGGGAGACCGTGCCGACGCCGCTATCCGGGGGTCTCGCCGTTCATCAGCAGTTGCAGGGCCTTCTCGAGCCGGGCTTGCCTGCTCTCCGGCGTGAGCGCCTGGAGCAACGGCAGGATCGTCAGATAGCGCCCGGTCCTGTCGAGCGCCTCGAACGCCTTTCCCGCCGCGGGGTTCGCGTCGAGCGCGGCCGCGAGGTCGGGCGGCACGGCCGCCGTCCGCTGCGACGCGTAGGCCGCGGCCCACCGCCCGTCCTCCTGCGCCTTGAACACCTCGGCCAGCCCGGGTTCGCGCATCCGCCCCGCGGCGGTCAGCATCTCGACCTTCTCCACGTTCACCCGCGACCACAGGCTCCTGGGCCGGCGCGGCACGTACTTCTGCAGGTAGTGCCGCTCGTCCTGGGAGCGCCGCTGCCCGGAGATCCAGCCGTAGCAGAGCCCGATGTCGACCAGCTCGTCGGAGGTGACGCTCGGGATGCCGGAGTTCTTCTTGGCCATCCTGATCCACACGCCCTCTTGGCGGGTGAAGTGCCCGGCCAGCCAGCCCTCGAACGCCCCGGCGTCCGCGAAGGCGATGATCTCCACTCCGTCGAGCTCGTCCATGCGGCCCAGGCTATCGCCGGACCGGGCGCTCCAGTTGGCCCGACCGGCCGACTGGAGCGCCCACAGGAAGCGTTGGGCGGCGCGGCGGCCGGAGGCGGGGTGCCCCGGCGTCCGGTCAGCGGCCGGCGAGCAGCTCCAGCGTGTCGATCACGCGGTTCGAGAAGCCCCACTCGTTGTCGTACCAGGCGGCCACCTTGATGTGCCGGCCGTCGACGCGGGTGAGGGCCGAGTCGAAGATCGACGAGGCGGGGTTGCCCGTGATGTCCGACGACACGAGCGGGTCCTCCGAGTACTCGAGGATGCCGGCGAGCGGCCCCTCCGCGGCGGTGCGGTACGCCGCCAGCACGTCGTCGCGCGTCACGTCGCGGGCGACGGTCGTGTTGAGTTCGACGATCGATCCCACCGGAACGGGCACCCGGATCGAGTCGCCCGACAGCTTGCCCTCGAGGTTCGGCAGCACGAGGCCGATCGCCTTGGCGGCGCCCGTCGTGGTCGGCACGATGTTCACCGCGGCGGCGCGGGCCCGGCGGGCGTCCCGGTGCGGGCCGTCCTGCAGGTTCTGCTCCTGCGTATAGGCGTGCACCGTCGTCATGAAGCCGTGCTCGATGCCGGCGAGCTCGTCGAGCACCGCGGCGAGCGGTGCGAGCGCGTTGGTCGTGCACGAGGCGTTCGAGATGATCGTGTGCAGGGCCGGGTCGTACGCGTCGGTGTTGACCCCGAACGCGAGCGTGACATCGGCGCCGTCCGACGGCGCACTGACGAGCACCTTCCGCGCGCCCGCGTCGAGGTGGGCACGGGCGGCCTTGGCCGAGGTGAAGCGGCCGGTCGCCTCGAGCACGATGTCGACGCCCAGCTCGGCCCACGGCAGCTGCGCCGGTTCGCGCTCGGCGAGGACCGTGATGCGACGGCCGTCCACGACGAGGGCGTCCCCGTCGACGGTGACCGGGCGGCCGAGCCGGCCGGCCGTCGTGTCGTAGGCGAGCAGCCGCGCGAGGGTGGCCGGCTCCGTGAGGTCGTTGACGGCGACGACCTCGAGGGTGCTGTCGCGCTCGAGCAGCACGCGCAGCGCATTGCGCCCGATGCGGCCGAATCCGTTGATGGCGATGCGAGTCATGAGTGGTGTCCCTTCGGTTCACCACCAGGTTCTCGCGCACCGTCGGCCGGTGGCAGCGGCGTGATCGCCATGGTTCGAAAGGATCGCGCCACGCGGTGGCGGCCTACTCGCCCCGGGTGAACCTACTCGCCCCGGGTGAAGGTGCGCCGGTACTCGCTCGGCGTCGTGTCCAGGATGCTCTGGAAGTGCCGCCGCAGATTGGCGCCGGTGCCGAGACCGACGTCGGCGGCGATCTGCTCGACGCTCCGCTCCGAACGCTCGAGCAGCTCACGGGCCACGTCGATGCGGGCCCGCATGACCCACTGCATCGGTGTGTATCCCGTGTCCTCGACGAAGCGCCGCGAGAACGTGCGCGGCGACACCGCCGCATGCCGGGCGAGCACCTCAAGGTTGAGGGGCTCGCCGAGCCGGAGAAGGGCCCACTCGCGGGTGGCCGCGAACCGCTCGCCGAGCAGCTCGGGCACGCTGCGCGGCACGTACTGCGCCTGCCCGCCGCTGCGGTAGGGAGCCGCGACCAGGCGCCGGGCCGCATGGTTCGACGCGGCCACCCCGAGGTCGCCGCGCAGGATGTGCAGGCAGAGGTCGATGCCGGAGGCCGCGCCGGCCGACGTCAGGACGCTGCCCTCGTCGACGAACAGAACGTTCTCGTCGAGCCGCACGAGGGGATGCCTCGCCGCCAGCGCCCGCGTGTAGTGCCAGTGCGTCGTGGCGCGCTTGCCGTCGAGCAGGCCCGTGGCGGCGAGCGCGAAGGCGCCGGTCGAGATGGCGGCGAGCCGCGCACCCCGGTCGTGTGCGGCGATCAGCGCGTCGACGACGGCCTGCGGCGGGTCGTCGCGGTCCGGCAACCGGTAACCGGGGACGAAGACGATGTCGGCCCACTCCAGCGCGTCGAGGCCGTGGGCCACGTGGTAGGACAGGCCGTCGCCACCGTTCACGAGACCGGGCGCCGCCCCGCACACCCGCACCTCGTACGGCATGCTCGCGCGGGTCGTGAAAACCTGCGCGGGAATGCCGACATCGAGTGGCTTCGCACCCTGCAGCACAAGGACGGCGACGCGGTACAGGCGAGAGGCTGGCACGGAAAGAGGGTACGGGGGGCGTGACGTCGACAGGCTCCGCGCCGACCGAAGCGCTGAAAGGCCGCCTGAGGCGCTGAACGGCCGACCGAAGCGCCGGTCGCACCGGTGAGCCGGCCCTCGGCCGAGATCTTTGCATAAAGCTTCGGTGGACCGTATAGTCATGCCATCGACGAGGAGGGTTCGATGGCTTTGCGGGCAGCGGTGGCAGGGGCGAGTGGTTACGCGGGAGGTGAGATCCTGCGGCTGCTCCTCGGGCACCCGGAGATCGAGATCGGTGCGCTCACCGGCAACTCCAATGCGGGACAGCGACTGGGCGCACTGCAGCCGCATCTGCTGCCGCTGGCCGGACGCGTACTGGAGCCGACGTCGGCCGAGGTGCTGGCCGGGCACGACGTGGTCTTTCTCGCGCTGCCGCACGGGCAGTCCGCGGCGGTCGCCGAACAGCTCGGCGACGGTGTGCTGATCGTCGACTGCGGTGCCGACTTCCGGCTGAGCGATGCCGCGGACTGGGAGAAGTTCTACGGCTCCCCGCACGCCGGGACCTGGCCGTACGGGCTGCCCGAGCTGCCCGGGGCGCGGGTCGCGCTGCAGGGCTCGAAGCGCATCGCGGTGCCCGGCTGCTTCCCGACCAGCGTCTCGCTGGCGCTCTTCCCGGCGTACGCGGCCGGGCTCGCCGAGCCCGAGGCCGTGATCGTCGCCGCTTCCGGCACGTCCGGCGCGGGCAAGGCCCTCAAGCCGCACCTGCTCGGCAGCGAGATCATGGGATCCGTCACCCCGTACGGCGTCGGGGGCGTGCACCGGCACACCCCCGAGATGATCCAGAACCTGTCGGCCGTGGCCGGGGAGCCGGTCGGCGTCTCGTTCACCCCGACCCTCGTACCCATGCCGCGCGGCATCCTCGCCACCTGCAGTGCGCGGGCGAAGGCGGGAGTCACCGCCGAAGCGGTCCGCGCCGTGTACGAGAAGGCCTTCGCGGACGAGCCGTTCGTGTACCTGCTGCCCGAGGGGCAGTGGCCGTCGACCGGCGCGGTGCTCGGCTCCAACGCCGTACAGCTGCAGGTCGCGTACGACGAGGCGGCCGGCCGCATCATCGCCATCAGCGCGATCGACAACCTGACGAAGGGCACCGCGGGCGGCGCGGTACAGAGCATGAACGTGGCCCTCGGACTTCCCGAGGACATGGGACTTTCCACGACAGGAGTGGCACCGTGAGCGTCACGGCAGCACAGGGATTCACGGCCGCGGGGATCGCCGCCGGGATCAAGGACAGCGGCAACCCCGACCTGGCCCTCGTGGTCAACAACGGGCCGCGCCTGGCCGCCGCGGGTGTCTTCACCTCCAACCGTGTGAAGGCCGCGCCCGTCGTCTGGTCCGAGCAGGTCGTCAAGGGCGGGCTGGTGTCCGCCGTCGTCCTCAACTCCGGTGGCGCGAACGCCTGCACGGGACCGCTCGGCTTCCAGGACACGCACGCGACCGCCGAGCGGGCCGCGGAGGTCCTCGGACAGAACGCGGGCGAGATCGCGGTCGCCTCGACCGGTCTGATCGGGCTGCGGCTGCCGATGGACAAGCTGCTGCCCGGCATCACCAAGGCGGCGGCCGAACTCTCCGCGCACGGCGGCGAGAAGGCCGCCATCGCGATCAAGACCACCGACTCGGTGCACAAGACGGCCGTCGTCGAGAAGGACGGCTGGACCGTCGGCGGGATGGCCAAGGGCGCGGGCATGCTCGCACCGGGACTGGCCACCATGCTGGTCGTGCTCACGACGGATGCCGACCTGGACGCCGGCACCCTCGACACCGCGCTGCGCGCCGCCACCCGCACCACCTTCGACCGGGCCGACTCCGACGGCTGCATGTCGACCAACGACACCGTGCTGCTGCTCGCCTCCGGCGCCTCCGGCACCGTCCCCGCCTACGACGACTTCGCCGCCGCCGTCGAGCAGGTGTGCGCCGACCTGGCCCGTCAGCTGATCGGTGACGCCGAGGGCGCGTCCAAGGACATCAAGGTCGAGGTGATCAACGCCGCGACCGAGGACGACGCCGTCGAGGTGGGCCGCTCCATCGCCCGCAACAACCTCCTCAAGTGCGCAATCCACGGCGAGGACCCCAACTGGGGCCGGGTGCTGTCCGCGATCGGCACGACCGCCGCCGCCTTCGAGCCGAACCGGTTGAACGTGGCCATCAACGGCGTCTGGGTCTGCAAGGACGGCTCGGTCGGCGAGGACCGCGACCTGGTCGACATGCGGTACCGCGAGGTCGTCATCACCGCCGACCTCAGCGCGGGCAGCGCCGCCGCCACCATCTGGACCAACGACCTGACGGCGGACTACGTGCACGAGAACAGCGCGTACAGCTCATGACCAACCCCACCGCGCGCAACCACACCGCGCTCCCCAAGGCCCGCATCCTCATCGAGGCGCTGCCGTGGCTCACCCGCTTCAACGGCAAGACCGTCGTCATCAAGTTCGGCGGCAACGCCATGGTCGACGAGGAGCTGAAGGCGGCCTTCGCCCAGGACGTCGTCTTCCTGCGGCATGCCGGCCTCAGGCCCGTCGTCGTGCACGGCGGCGGCCCGCAGATCAGCGCGCAGCTCGACCGGCTCGGCATCACGTCGTCCTTCACCGCGGGACTGCGGGTGACCACCCCCGAGACGATGGACGTCGTCCGGATGGTGCTCGCCGGACAGGTCCAGCGGCAGCTGGTCGGACTGCTCAACGAGCACGGCCCGTTCGCCGTCGGGATGACCGGCGAGGACGCGCACACCATGACCGCCGTCAAGCGGCACGCGGTCGTCGACGGGGAGCAGGTGGACATCGGCTTCGTCGGCGAGATCACCCATGTCGACCCGGGCGCCATCCAGGCGCTGCTGGACGACGGCCGGATCCCGGTCGTCTCGTCCATCGCCCGCGGCGAGGACGGCCATGTCTACAACATCAACGCGGACACCGCCGCCGCCGCGCTCGCCTCGGCGCTGGACGCCGAGGTGCTCGTGGTCCTCACCGACGTCGAGGGGCTGTACGCCGACTGGCCGTCCAGCGAGGACGTGATCAGCCAGCTCACCGCGAGCGAGCTGGAGAAGCTGCTGCCCTCGCTGGCCAGCGGCATGGTGCCCAAGATGGAAGGCTGTCTGCACGCGGTGCGGCACGGCGTCGGCAGCGCACGGATCATCGACGGCCGGGTGCCCCACTCGATGCTCCTCGAAGTATTCACGGACGACGGCATCGGCACGATGATCGTGCCGGACGCGCAGGGGGACGGGTCATGAGCAACGAGGAACTGACGCGGCGGTGGCAGGGCTCGCTGATGGACAACTACGGGACGCCGCGCGTCCCGCTGGTCCGCGGCGAGGGCGCGAAGTTCTGGGACGCCGACGGGAAGGTCTATCTCGACTTCGTCGGCGGTATCGCGGTCAACTCCCTCGGCACCGGCCACCCGGCCGTGGTCCGGGCGGTCTCCGAGCAGATCGGCACGCTCGGCCATGTGTCGAACCTCTTCATCGCCGAGCCCCCGGTGGCGGTCGCGGAACGGCTGCTGGAACTCTTCGGCCGGGCAGGCCGGGTCTTCTTCTCCAACTCCGGTGCGGAGGCGGTGGAAGCCGCTTTCAAGATCGGCCGGCTGACCGGCCGCACTCACATGGTCGCCACCTCCGGCGCCTTCCACGGCCGGACGATGGGCGCCCTCGCGCTCACCGGCCAGCCGAAGAAGCAGGAGGCGTTCCACCCGCTGCCCGGTGATGTCACCCATGTGCCGTTCGGGGACGCGGACGCACTGCGCGCCGCCGTCACCACCGACACCGCGCTGGTGGTCATCGAGCCCATCCAGGGGGAGAACGGCGTCGTCGTGCCGCCCGCCGGCTATCTGAAGGCGGCGCGGGAGATCACCTCCGCCACCGGCACCCTGCTGGTCCTGGACGAGGTACAGACCGGCATCGGCCGGACTGGCCACTGGTTCGAGCACCAGGCGCACGGCGTCGAGCCCGATGTCGTCACCCTCGCCAAGGGGCTCGGCGGCGGTCTGCCGATCGGGGCCACGATCGCCTTCGGCACCGCTGCCGACCTGCTGACGCCGGGTCAGCACGGCACCACCTTCGGCGGGAACCCGGTCTCCTGCGCCGCCGCGCTCGCCGTACTGGACACCATCGCGGCCGACGGGATCCTCGACAACGTCAAGCGGCAGGGCGACCGGCTGCGGCACGGGATCGAGGCGCTCGGGCACCCGCTGGTCGATCATGTGCGCGGTGCGGGGCTCCTGCTGGGTATCGTTCTCACGGAGCCGCTCGCACCGCAGGTGCAGCAGGCGGCTCAGGACGCCGGACTCCTGGTGAACGCCGCTGTGCCCGACACGGTACGGCTCGCTCCTCCGCTGATCCTCGGTGACGACGAGGTGGAGGTGTTCCTCCAGGCGCTGCCCGCCGTCCTCGACGCGGTACACAGGGACCAACGATCCGGAGAAGGGCGACGATGACCGAGGCGCAGCACGGCCAGGCCGTACCGCAGACCCGCACCGCACGCCACCGGCGGATCGTGGACATCCTCAACCGGCAGCCGGTGCGGTCGCAGAGCCAGCTGGCGAAGATGCTCTCCGACGACGGGCTGAGCGTTACGCAGGCGACGCTCTCGCGGGACCTGGACGAGCTGGGCGCGGTCAAGATCCGCAACTCCGGCGGCGAGCTGATCTACGCGGTGCCGTCCGAGGGCGGCTTCCGCACCCCGCAGGCGCCGTTGGGGGAGTCGGTCAAGGAGGAGCGGATGGCCCGGCTCGCCGGCGAGCTGCTCATCTCGGCGGAGGCGTCCGCCAACCTGGTCGTGCTGCGCACCCCGCCGGGCGCGGCCCAGTTCCTGGCCTCCGCGATCGACCAGGCCGAGGTGCACGACATCCTGGGCACCATCGCGGGCGACGACACCCTCATGCTGATCAGCCGCGACGCGGCGGGCGGCCAGGCGCTGGCCGACCACCTCCTCCGGCTGGCGGCGGGCGACCACCGGCAGAACTGAGCCGGCGCCGTACGACCCGGATCGTGTCGCCGAAGCCGTCTGGAAGGGCCCCCGTTCCCGGGGGCCCTTCGGCGTTCCCGGGGCGCCGGAACGCGCCGGAAGGCCTTTTTGACGAATCATGCAGTGCAATGCATACTTATGCCAGTCAGTGCGGTCGTCACCAGGCGACGGTCCACGCGACACTTTCGAGGAGCAGCGGTGAGCAGCAACGGCGATGTCAGGCTCTGGGGCGGCCGGTTCGCGGACGGCCCGGCGGAGGCCCTGGCCAAGCTTTCGGCGTCGGTCCACTTCGACTGGCGGCTGGCCCCTTACGACATCGCCGGCTCCCGCGCCCACGCCCGCGCCCTGCACAAGGCCGGGCTGCTCACCGATGACGAGCTGGGGCGGATGCTGGCCGGGCTCGACCAGCTGGCGGTGGATGTCGAGGCGGGCACCATCACCGGCACCATCGCCGACGAGGACGTGCACACCGCGCTGGAGCGCGGTCTGCTGGAGCGGATCGGCCCGGACCTGGGCGGCAAGCTGCGGGCCGGCCGGTCCCGCAACGACCAGATCGCCACCCTCTTCCGGATGTACCTGCGCGACCACGCGCGGATCATCGGCGGGCTGATCGCCGAGCTGCAGGAGGCGCTGGTCGGTCTCGCCGAGACGCACGCGGACGTCGCCATGCCGGGACGTACGCATCTGCAGCACGCCCAGCCGGTGCTCTTCGCCCACCACGTCCTGGCGCATGTGCAGGCGCTGAGCCGGGACGCCGAGCGGCTGCGGCAGTGGGACGACCGGACAGCCGTCTCGCCGTACGGCTCCGGCGCGCTCGCGGGCTCCTCGCTCGGCCTCGACCCGGTGGCGGTCGCCGCCGAACTCGGCTTCGAGCGCGGTTCGGTCGCCAACTCCATCGACGGCACGGCCTCGCGCGACTTCGTCGCGGAGTTCGCGTTCATCACCGCGATGATCGGGATCGACCTGTCGAGGATCGCCGAGGAGATCATCATCTGGAACACGAAGGAGTTCTCCTTCGTCGCCCTCCACGACGCCTTCTCCACCGGCTCGTCGATCATGCCGCAGAAGAAGAACCCGGACATCGCCGAGCTGGCGCGCGGCAAGTCGGGCCGGCTCATCGGCAATCTGACCGGTCTGCTGGCGACGCTGAAGGCCCTGCCGCTCGCGTACAACCGCGATCTGCAGGAGGACAAGGAGCCGGTCTTCGACTCCTGCGACACCCTCGAGGTCCTGCTGCCCGCCTTCACCGGGATGATGGCCACCCTCACGGTCAATGCCGCGCGGATGGAGGAACTGGCACCGGCCGGCTTCTCCCTCGCCACCGACATCGCCGAATGGCTGGTCAAGCAGGGCGTTCCGTTCCGGGTCGCGCACGAGGTCGCGGGGGAGTGCGTCAAGGTCTGCGAGGCCGGCGGCATCGAGCTGGACGAGCTGACGGACGAACAGTTCGCCAAGATCTCACCCCATCTGACGCCCGAGGTCCGCACCGTCCTCAACGTCAAGGGCGCGCTCGCCTCCCGCGACGGGCGGGGCGGCACGGCGCCGGTCCGGGTGGCCGAGCAGCTGGCCGAGGTCAAGCAGGACGTGGCCGTACAGCTGGCCTGGGCGCTGGCCGAACGCTGACACCGGGCGGAGCGCCGGGCCGTGACGGCCCGGCCTCTGCCGTTCTGCGGATTTAATGTGAGACATCCGTGTCTCATGCGCGCTATATTTGTCTCATGAGTTTCGATCGTGAACAGGTGCTGCGCGACGCCGCGGCCCTGCTGAGCCGCCGGGCCACCGCGTCCATGGACGAGATCGCCAAGGCGGCCGGAATCAGCCGCGCCACCCTCCACCGGCACTTCCCCGGCCGCGACGCCCTCGTCCGGGCCCTCGGCCTGCTCGGGATCGCGCAGATGGACGAGCGGCTGGACGCCGCCCGCATAGAGGAGGGCGACCCGGTCGAAGCGGTCCGCCGGCTGATCGACGAGGCCATGCCCGTCTCCGGTTTCCTGGCCTTCCTCTACGGCGAGAACCAGCTGTACGACCTGCCGGAGGTCAACGAGGGCTGGGCGAGGGTGGACGAGCGGGTCAGCGCGCTGTTCCGGCGCGGCCAGGAACAGGGGCTGTTCCGGTACGACCTGACACCGACCTGGCTGGGCGAGGCGCTGTACGCCCTGATCGCGGCCTCGGCCTGGTGCGTCCAGGATGGACGTATGGCACGGAACGATTCCGCCCGTATGGTCTCCGAGCTGATGCTCGGCGGGATGCTGCGGAGCGCGTCATGACCCGCGACGCCCTGCACAAGCCCACCGCCCCCGTGCCCCCGACGCCCCCGCACCCCTCCCGCTGGCTCGCGCTCGGCATCCTCACACTGGCGCTGCTGCTCGTCGCCGTCGACGCGACGGTGCTCGGGCTGGCGATGCCGTTCCTGACCGAGGACCTGGAGCCGTCCTCGACGCAGGTGCTGTGGATCGGCGACATCTACTCCTTCGTCATCGCCGGGCTGCTGGTCTCAATGGGCAGCCTCGGTGACCGCGTCGGCCGCAAGAAGCTGCTGCTCATCGGCTCCGCCGCGTTCGGCGGGCTGTCGGTGCTGGCCGCTTACGCGCACACCCCGGAGATGCTCATCCTCGCCCGCGCCCTGATGGGCGTGGCCGGCGCCACCCTCATGCCGTCCACCCTCGCGTTGATCCGCAACCTCTTCACCGACCCGCGGGAGCGCAGCTTCGCGATCGGTGTGTGGGGCGCGGCCTCGACGGCCGGCGCCGCCGTGGGACCGGTCGTCGGCGGCATCCTGCTGGAGCACTTCTGGTGGGGCTCGGTCTTCCTGATCAACCTGCCGGTCATGGTGGTCCTGGTGGTCGTCGGCTACAAACTGCTGCCGGAGTCGAAGAATCCCGACCCGGGTCCCTGGGACCTGGTCAGCGTCGCGCTGTCGCTCGTCGGCATGTTCGGTGTCGTGTACGGCATCAAGGAGATCGCGGCGCACGGCGCGAAGCCCGCCGCCTTCGCCGCGGGCGCGGTGGGACTGGCCTGCCTCTATGCCTTCGTCCGGCGGCAGTACACGCTGCCCGCACCGCTGCTGGATATGCATCTGTTCCGCAACCGGGGCTTCTCCGCCTCGGTGCTGGCCGATCTGCTGACCGTGCTGGGCCTGTCCGGGCTGATCTTCTTCCTGTCACAGTTCCTGCAGATGGTGCAGGGGCGCTCGCCGCTGGAGGCGGGTCTTGCCGAACTTCCGGCCATGGTCGGCGCCGTGGGGGCCGGGCTCTGCGCGGGCATGGCCGCCCGCCGGTTCTCCGTGCGGCTGGTCGTCGCGGGCGGTCTGGGCGCCAGCGGTCTGGCGCTGGCCGGACTGTTCGGGCTCACCCCGGAGACGGGCTACCCGCTGCTCTTCGCCGTGCTGCTGATCGTCGGTGTGGGCGCCGGCTTCTCGTTCACCGTCACCGCCGACGTGATCCTCTCCAGCGTCCCCGAGGAGGAGGCCGGCGCCTCGGCCGCGGTGTCCGAGACGGCCTACGAACTCGGCGCCGCCCTCCGCATCGCGCTGCTCGGCTCCATCGTCACCGGCGTCTACTCCAACCTGACGCTGCCCGCCGGACTGCCGGCGGGCAGCGCCGCGCAGGCCAAGGACTCCCTGGCGGGGGCCGTCGAGGTGGCGGGCACGCTGCCCGGCGAGAGCGGGAACACCCTGCTCACGGCGGCGCAGGCCTCGTTCACCGACGGGCTGCGCATCGCCGCCCTGGTCGGCGCGGTGGTGCTGATCGGGGCGTCGGTGTGGGCCTGGCGGATGCTGCGCCACACCAAGCTGGCAACGGCCCGCTCCGCCCATCACTGAGGGGCGGAGCGGGGCGCCTCGGCGCCGTGGGTCAGGCGGCCTTGGCCTTGGTCGCGTACATGTCGACGTACTCCTGGCCCGACAGCCGCATGACGTCGCTCATCACCTCGTCGGTGATGGCCCGCAGCACATAGCGGTCACGGTCCATGCCCTCGTAGCGGGAGAAGTCGAGGGGCGCGCCGAAGCGGATGGTCACCCGGTGGATGCGCGGCAGCTTCTTGCCGGCCGGCTGGACGCGCTCGGTGCCGATCAGCGCGCAGGGCACGACGACCGCGCCGGTCATCAGGGCGAGCCGGGCGACACCCGTACGGCCCCGGTACAGCCGGCCGTCGGGGGAGCGGGTGCCCTCCGGGTGGATGCCGAAGATCTGGCCGTCCTCCAGCACCCGGCGGCCCGTCATCAGCGCCGCCGCGCCGCCGCGGGCGCCGTCCCGGTCCACCGGGATCATGCCGACGGTGGTGAAGAACGCGGCCTTCGCGCGGCCCTTGATGCCGCGGCCGGTCACGTACTCGTCCTTGCCGAGGAAGAAGACCGGGCGCGGGGCCACCAGGGTCATGAACGGTGAGTCCGAGAAGGCGAGGTGGTTGCCCGCCAGGATGACGGGTCCGGTCGCGGGGATGTTCTCCATTCCCTCGACACGCGGGCGGTACAGCACGCGGAGGAGCGGTACGAGCAGCGCATTGATCAGGAAACGGAACAACGGGCCCTCCGGGCAGGGGATCGGTGGATCGCAGACCAGGGGCGCACGCCCACTGGCGCACACCCCCTATAGATGAGGACGATACTTCCGTTCGCCTGGTCAGCGCACGCCGGGTTCACACACTTGCTACGCAGTGTTGACGTACGTTCCGCGCATGTTTCGCCTGTCGTGGCTCGTACGAAAGATGTACGCGCCTACGATGCGCGGGTCGACCGGCAGGTGCCGCACAGGCGTTCGGCCGCAGTCACCGGAGACAGGGGAGAGCTCATGACGCACGACCAGCAGGGATCAGGACCGGCCCGCCGGGCCGTCCTCGGCGCGGCGGCGGCCCTGGGCGCCGGCGGCGCGGTGTTCGCCCTGCCGGGGACGGCGGCCGCCGCGGACACCGCGGCCAACCGCGGCGGACACGGCTCGCCCAAGCTGCCGGTGCCGACCGTCATCGGGCACCGCGGCTCCAGCGGCTACCGCCCCGAGCACACCTTCGGCTCCTACCAGTACGCCCTGGACATCGGCGCGGACGTCATCGAGCAGGACCTCGTGCCCACCAAGGACGGCCATCTGGTCTGCCGGCACGAGCCCGAGATCGGCGGCACCACGGACGTCTCGAAGCACCCCGAGTTCGCGAGCCGTAGGACCACCAAGACCATCGACGGCACCGCCATGACCGGCTGGTTCACCGAGGACTTCACGCTCGCCGAGCTGAAGACGCTGCGCGCCGTGGAACGGCTGCCCGCCAACCGGCAGCGCAACACCCTCTACGACGGCCGCTGGGAGATCCCCACCTTCGAGGAGGTGCTCCAGTGGGCCGAGGAGCAGGGCCGCAAGCGGGGCCGTCCGGTGTGGCTGCACACCGAGACCAAGCACCCCACGTACTTCCGCAAGCTCGGCCTCGGCCTGGAGGAGCGGCTGGCCAGGCTGCTGCGCCGCTACGGCCGTGACCGGAAGAACTCCCCGCAGTTCCTGGAGTCCTTCGAGTCGGGCAGCCTGCAGCGGCTGGGCGCGCTCGGTGTCGCGGCCCCCAAGATCTTCCTGCTCTCCGGCCTCGGCAGCCGCCCGTGGGACTTCGTCGAAGCGGGCGACCCGCGCACCGTCGACGACCTCATCACCCCCGCCGGCCTGCAGTGGACCGCGCACTTCGCGCAGGGCATCGGGCCGACGCTCACCCTGATCATCCCTGTCGACGCGGCCGGGAAGCTCGGCACGCCGACCACGCTGGTGCGCGACGCGCACGCCGCCGGGCTGATCCTGCACCCGTACACGATGCGCAACGAGAACGCCTTCCTGCCCGCCGACTTCCGCAGGGGCACCGACCCGAACGCCTACGGCGACGCCTTCGGCGCGTTCAGGAAGTACTTCGAGCAGGGCATCGACGGGATCTTCTCCGACAACGCCGACACCGCGCTCCTCGCCCGCCAGGACTTCCTGAAGTCCTGATGCGGCCCTTCGGGCGGATGATCCACTCTGACGGGTGAAGACGGCCGCGTCCGGCAACCGCCGGGCGCGGCCGCGTCGTCCCGGCGATCATGACGATGTCGCTGCGTGAGGACGAACTGACCCGGCTGCGCCCGCTGGTCGCCGCGGAGGCGGCCGCCGAAGAGGTGGCCGGCGGCATCGAGGCCGCCGACCTCGAACAGGCGGTGTGGCTGAGGATGCTCGAACTGGCCGTTCCGCCGGCCGATCCCGCCCGCTGGCTCCGGGCCGCGGTACGGCGCGAGGTGCGCGAGGCCGCCCGCCGGGTCCGCCGTGAGCTGCCGTACACCCCGGGCCGCGACCCGGCGGCCGACCGCGGGCCGTCCGTCGAGGAACAGGTGCTCGGCGCCGAGCAGCGAGCGGCCGTGCACGCCGCCGTGCGGCGGCTGCCGGGACGCTGCCCGCAGGTGGTTGGTGCACTGATGTCCCGTTCCGACCCCACATACCAGGAAATCTCCCGGGAGTTGGGAATCTCACAGGGCAGTATCGGCCCTTTGCGCTCACGCTGTCTCGGCTGCCTGCGCTCGATCCTGAAATCCGGGGTTGCATCCCCGGTAAGACGGGGTAAGGCACGGTAAACAGTCGGCGACAAGGCGTTCCTTGCGCGTTCGAACGTGGCCGGATGCGGGTATTGCGAGGCATCTACCGCGCCGGGGCGTTTGTGCGATCATCAGCGCCACGGAGACGGCGCACACCCGTACCAACTCCGGTCAGGCACACGTCCCGGGCGCGCATCACACCCTCATCAGCCCGGGCGGACTCGAAGGGGAGGCCTGCGCACATGGGCATGAGCGTGACCATCTCTACGGCGGATCCAGACGACGCCGAGAAGATCCTCAAACTCCAGTACCTCTGCTATCAGAGCGAGGCGGAGCTCTACGGCGACTACACCATAGAACCGCTCACCCAGACCTTCGAGGCGCTGCGCGCCGAGCTGGCTCAGGGGTGCGTCCTGGTCGCCCGGCTCGGCGACGAGGTCGTCGGCTCGGTACGCGGGGTCGTCGACGTCGACGGCACCGCCCGGATCGCCAAGTTGATCGTCCATCCCCGTATGCAGCGGCACGGTCTCGGCGGCCGGCTGCTGCACGCCGTCGAGGAGCGGCTGTCCGCCGAGAGCGAGGCGAAGCGGTACCGGCTGTACACCGGGCACCGCAGCGACCTGAACCTGCGGCTGTACCGCAAGCTGGGGTACGAGCAGGTGGGCGACGCCGAGCCGGTCACCCGGCGGCTGAGCCTGGTCACCATGGAGAAGGACGCCCCGACGGCGACGTTCGCCGCCAGCGCCTGAACGGTTTCCGTTACGGCTGTTGTGGCCGCGCCGACCTGCGCAGCCACAACAGCCCGGCGACGGGCAGCAGCAGCGGCAGGAAGAGATAGCCGATCCCGAAGTCCGACCACACGGTCGCGTCGGGGAACGCGGACGGGTCGACGAGGGTGAAGGTGCCGACCGCGAGCACGCCGGCCAGTTCGGCCGAGCAGCACACCAGCGCCACCCTGCGGGCCGCCTCGCCACCGCGCCGGAGCGCGACGGTGATCACCGCGTAGACGAGCCCGGCGACCGCCGACAGCACGTACGCCAGCGGCGCGTCATGGAACTTCGTGATCATCTGCACCAGCGAGCGCGACACCGCCGCGACGGTGAACACCCCGTAGAGCGAGAGCAGCAGCCGCCCGGGACCCCGGCCGATCCGCCCGGCCCCGGCTTCGTTCGCGGCCGGCGCCCCGGATGCCTCGTGTGCGGGCTCAGACACTGCCGCCTCCCCAGATGTCGAAAAGCCGTACTTCGAGCACGGCGAGGATCACTCCGCCCGCGGCGACGATCGCCGATCCCCAGCGGGTGCGTTCGGTCAGCGACATGAAGGCGGCCGCCGGGATCGTGCAGGCGGCGCCGACCAGGTAGGAGACGAAGATCAACGTGCCCTGGTCCGGCTTCTCGCCGCACGAGAGCTTCACCAGGGCGATCACCAGCTGAACCAGCGCGAGCACCGTGACCACGGCCATGCCGATGAAGTGCCAGTCCTTGGTCGGCTGGTCGTGGAAGGCGGCGAAGCCGCACCACGCCGCGAGCAGCAGCGCCGCGACCGAGACCGTGATGGTGACTGCGTCGAGCATGCCGCGACTCTATTACGGGTCAAAAGGGCCGGGCCCAGCGGGATCCAGGAGCCCTCCGCGCCCGGCGTAGGGTGGCCGGATATGAAGATCACCACGCAGGCGCTGCTGTTCGACAACGACGGGACGCTCGTCTCCTCCATGGACTCGGTGGTCCGCTGCTGGAGCCGGTGGGCGCGGGAGGAGCGGGTGACGGCCGAGGCGTTCGCGGCGGTGCAGCTGCACGGCAGGACCGCGGTGGCCATCATCCGGGACCTGCTGCCCGAGGAGCGGGTCGCGGCGGCGGTGCGCCGGATCGAGGAGCTGGAGCTGGCCGACGCGGACGGCGTGGTCGTCCTGCCCGGCACCCTCGCGCTGCTCGGCTCGCTGCCGGCCGGCCGCTGGGCGGTCGTCACCTCCGCCACCGGCCGGCTGGGCGCCGCCCGGCTCGCCGCCGCCGCGATCGATCCGCCCCTGCTGATCAGCGCCGACGACGTGACGAACGGCAAGCCGGACCCGGAGCCCTTCCTGCTGGCGGCCCGGAAGCTGGGGGTGCGCCCGGAGGACTGCACCGTCTTCGAGGACGCTCCCGCCGGTCTCACCGCGGGCCGCGCCGCCGGGATGCGGACCGTGGCCTTGGCCACAACCCATGCCGTCGAGGAGTTGGCCGCCGACGTGGTGGTCCGGGACCTGTCCGCGGTATCGGTGCAGGTCACGGACGCGGGCCTGGAGATCACCACCGCTGGATGAGCGGCTGTCCGCATAGTGAACGGCCTGCCCGGAATGCGGGACGCGACCGGCAGGTCTGCTTTACTGGATCTCATGACCACGACGAACAGCCGCTGCCGCGCGACCGAGGCGACCACGCCCGGTGTTCGTTGTATGTGTCGAATGTGTGACTAGCCGAGGGCTCAGCCCCGCGTCACGACATTCCGTGGTTCCAGCGACTTCCTCTTCCTGCCGCTGATCCCCGCTTGGCCCCTGACGGGCCGATCCGTGCCGCGATCCGAGAAGAATGCCCCCTGTGCGGTGCTATGTCTGCCGCGCACTCGACAGTGACGGATACCCCTGTGATCACCACCACGGACCTGAGAAAGGTCTACCCCTCGCGTGACCGCGAGATCACCGCCCTGGACGGCGTCGATCTGCACGTCCGCGAGGGCGAGGTCTACGGCGTCGTCGGACAGAGCGGCGCCGGCAAGTCGACCCTCATCCGCTGCGTCAACCTCCTCGAGCGCCCCACCTCCGGCACCGTCGAGGTCGCCGGGCAGGACCTGACCGCGCTCGGCGGCCGGACCGACCGGGCGGGAGCCGCGCTGCGCGCCGCCCGCAGCGGCATCGGCATGGTCTTCCAGCACTTCAACCTGCTGGCCTCGCGCACCGTGCAGGGCAACGTCGAGCTGCCGCTGGAGATCCTCGGCATCTCCGGCAAGGAGCGCTCCCGCAAGGCCCTCGAACTCCTGGACCTGGTCGGTCTCGCCGACAAGGCCCGCGCCTACCCCGCGCAGCTGTCCGGCGGTCAGAAGCAGCGCGTCGGCATCGCCCGCGCGCTGGCCGGCGACCCCAAGGTGCTGCTCTCCGACGAGGCCACCTCGGCGCTCGACCCGGAGACCACCCGCTCCATCCTCCAGCTGCTGCGCGACCTCAACCAGCAGCTGGGGCTGACCGTTCTGCTCATCACGCACGAGATGGACGTCGTCAAGGCGATCTGCGATTCGGCCGCGCTGATGAAGAACGGCAGGGTCGTGGAGTCCGGCACCGTCGCCGAGCTGCTCGCCACCCCGGGCTCCGAGCTCGCGCACGAGCTGTTCCCGGTCGGCGGTGAGCCGTCAGGACCGGACCGCACGGTCATCGACCTCACCTTCCACGGCGAGAGCGCGACCGAGCCGGTCATCTCCCAGCTGGCGCGCACCTACAACGTGGACGTGTCGATCCTGGGCGCGGCCATGGAGACCATCTCCGGCCGGCAGATCGGCCGGATGCGGATCGAACTGCCCGGTCCTTTCGAGGACAACGTCGTACCGATCGGCTTCCTGCGCGAGCAGGGCATCCAGGTCGAGGTGGCACGGACCGCCGCCGCACGCGTGAAGGAGACCGTGAAATGACCTGGGCCGAAATACAGCCGCTGCTCACGACGGCCTGTTGGGAAACCCTCTACATGGTGGGCTGGTCCACCGTGATCACGGCCGCGATCGGCCTGCCGCTCGGCGTGCTCCTGGTTCTCACCAGCCGGGGCGGCCTGCTGCAGAACGTGGTGCTGAACAAGGTCATCGGCGTCGTCGTGAACATCACGCGGTCGCTGCCGTTCATCATCCTGATGGTCGCGCTGATCCCGTTCACGCGCTGGCTCGTCGGCGCCGCGTTCGGGCTCAACGCCGCCGTCGTCATGCTGTCCGTCGGTGCGATCCCGTTCTTCGCGCGGCTCGTGGAGACCTCGATCCGCGAGGTCGACCCCGGGCTCGTCGAGGCGGTCCACGCGATGGGCGGCAACACCCGCACCGTGGTCGTCAAGGCGCTGCTGCCCGAGTCGCTGCCGTCGCTGGTCTCCGGCCTCACCACCACCGTGATCGCCCTCGTCGGCTACTCGGCCATGGCCGGCACGATCTCCGCCGGCGGCCTGGGCAACCTCGCGTGGACCTACGGCTACCAGCGGTTCGAGAACAAGGTCATGATCGCCACGATCGTGCTGCTGATCGCGCTGGTCACCGTCGTCCAACTGGCCGGCGACCTGACCGCCCGGGCGCTGGCCCGCCGCGGCGCCCGGACCTCCGGCGCCCCCGGACTCCGCCTGCTGCGCGCCGCCCGCGTCGCGGAGACCACTGAGACCTCCTGACCCGCCGGGCTTCCTCCGGCTCGTACCATCCACTGAGAAAGAGGCACTTTTCGTGCGTAACACCACCAGGATCACCACTGCTGTGCTGGCCGCCGGAGCCCTCGCTCTGGGCCTGAGCGCCTGCGCCTCCAACCCGACCCAGAAGGACGGCGAGAACGACGCGCTGGTCGTCGCCGCGAGCCCCGTGCCGCACGCCGACATCCTGAAGTTCGTCAAGGACAACCTGGCGGAGAAGGCCGGACTGAAGCTGGAGGTGAAGGAGTTCGACGACTACGTCATACCGAACACCGCCACCGAGAACGGCGAGGTCGGCGCCAACTTCTTCCAGCACAAGCCGTACCTCGACGACTTCAACGCCAAGAACAAGACGCACATCGTCCCGGTCGTGAACGTCGAGCTCGAACCGCTCGGCCTCTACCCGGGCAAGGCGAAGACGCTCGCCGAGATCAAGGCCGGCGACACCATCGCCGTGCCCAGCGACACGACCAACCAGGGCCGCGCGCTGCAGCTGATCGCCTCCAAGGGCCTGATCACGCTCAAGCCCGGCGTCGGCGCCAACGCCAGCCTGCAGGACATCGCCGACAGCAAGGGCCTGAAGTTCAAGGACGCGAAGGCGGAGCTGCTGCCCAGCCAGCTGCCCGACGTGGCCGCCGCCGTCATCAACGGCAATGTGGCGCTCGGTGCCAAGCTCGACCCGGCCAAGGGCACGCTCGCCCTGGAGAAGGCCGAGGGCAACCCCTACGCCAACTTCCTGGCGGTCAAGGACGGCAAGCAGAACGACCCGCGGGTCGTGAAGCTCGTCAAGCTGCTCAACTCCCCTGAGGTCAAGAAGTTCATCGAGACCAAGTACCACGGCTCGGTCGTCCCGGCGTTCGGCAAGCCCGCCGCCTGACATCCGCGCCTCCGCACCCCGGCCGCCCGACCAGGCGGCCGGGGTGCGGTGCGTCGTGGCCCGTTACCGGCGCCGCACCCAGTACACGTCCGTCATGTACGGCATCTCGATGTCGCCGCCGCGCCGGGTCGGCTCGTGCGCGCCGAGCAGCGACTCCAGATCGGCCCGCACCCGCTCCTGCTCGGCCGCGTCCAGCACCGCGATGTGGCTGGACGACATCATCCGCTCGACGACGTCCTCGACGGTCGTCGAATGCGGGTTGGGCCAGTGCCGCTCGTGCACCCGGCCCCAGCCCGGCCGTCCCTCGAAGGACCTGCGCCACCGGTTGTCGGGATCCCCGATGCCGGAGGCCAGCGGCGGGCTCGGCAGATCGCGCGGCGCCAGCCGGAAGAAGATGTCCTGGAAGTCGCGCACCCACGGCACCGAGGTGTCGTACGTGTTCCACACCAGGGCGAGCGCGCCGCCCGGCCGCAGCAGCCGCTCCACCTCGTCGAGCGCGTCCGTCTCCTGGAACCAGTGCCAGGACTGCGCCGCCACCACCGCGTCCGCGCAGCCGTCCGGCAGCCCCGTCGCCTCCGCCGTGCCCGCCGTCACCACCACGCCGGGCAGCAGCGCGGCCAGCCGTTCGCGCATCTCCGGCACCGGCTCCACGGCCAGCACCTCGGCCCCGGTCAGCGCCAGCAGCCGGGTGAACTTGCCCGTGCCCGCCCCGAGATCGACCGCCGTCCGCCCCGCCTGCAGCGGCAGGGCGTCCGCCAGCGCGGCGAGCGCGGCCATGGGGTACGAGGGGCGGGAGCGCTCGTACAAACCCGCGGCCCGCTGGGATCCGACTCCTGCTGCGTGGTGCAACGTCACGCGGCCAGACGCTAGCAGGGTCGGACGGCGGCAGCCGATACCCGCCCCGGCCGTCATACGGCCTACCCTGGAAGGGCGTTCACGGATCACCCCTCCCGTGAACCGTTCTGCGAGCCCGCTCTGCGAATGTCGCGGCCGATGCTGCATGCTGTGCTCTCCACACATGCCCTGGTTACGGAGCAGCGAATGACCTCCACCTTTCCGGACATCTCCATCAGTACGGAGCGGCTGGTGCTGCGCCCCTACGAGGAAGCCGACATCCCCGCCCTCGCGGAGATGATGAACGATGAGCTGGTCACCGCCTGGACGTCCGTCGCCCAGCCGTACACCGAGGACGACGCCCGCGCCTTCGCCACCCGGATCGCCCCCGCGGAACGCACCGAGGGCCGCGGCATCGTCTTCGCCGTCACCGAGTTCCTCACCCAGCGGCTGGTCGGCACCGTCCATCTGCAGAACACCGACTGGCGCATCCGCAGCAGTGAGATCGGCTACATGACCGCCCCCTGGGCGCGCGGCGAGGGATACGCCTCCGAGTCGGTGCTCGCCGTCACCCAGTGGCTCTTCGACGACCAGAAGTTCGAGCGCCTCGAACTGCGGATCGCCGCCGACAACACCGCCTCCCAGCAGGTCGCCCAGAAGATCGGCTGCATCAGCGAGGGCGTGCTGCGCAACGCCGGCATAGTGCGCAGCCGGCCGGAGGAGGACCCGGGCGGCCGGTGGGCGGAGATGAGGACCGACCTGATCGTGTGGAGCCTGCTCCCGGAGGACCTGGACGTACCGCGCGGCCGGGGCTCGGGGGACGAGGGGTACGTGGCCTTCGCCGACTGGGAGTAACGACCCTGCAGGCGCCGTCGGCGCCGTCGTCCGGTCAAGATCGGGCCCCGGGGTACTGTGCTTTCCCGGGGGAGCGCGCCACGCCCGGACACCGACCGCGACCACGCCCAGGAGACTGACGACATGGCCGACCGGGTCACCGTGATCGGGTGGGACGGCTCGCCGCCGTCCGATGCCGCGCTGTCGGCGCTCGCCGCAGCCACCCTGGTGGCCGGTACCCGCCGTCATCTGGACCTGCCGTACGTACCGGCGGCCGCCGAGCGGATCGTGCTCGGCAGCATCGAACTGGCCGCCCGCCGGATCGCCAAGCACCGGGGCACCGCGGTGGTACTGGCCGACGGCGACCCGGGCTTCTTCGGCGTCGTGCGCGCCCTGCGCGATCCGGAGCACGGCCTGGAGATCGAGGTCGTCCCCGGCGTCTCCTCCGTCGCACGGGCCTTCGCGCTGGCCGGCATGCCGTGGGAGGACGCCCGCGTCGTCGTCGCGCACAGCCGGTCGCTGCGCCGCGCGGTCAATGTGTGCCGGGCCTACCCCAAGGTCGCCGTGCTGACCGCACCCGGCGCGGGCCCCGCGGAACTCGCCCTGCTGCTCGAGGGCGTACACCGCACCTTCGTCATCTGCGAGGCGCTGGGCACCGAACACGAGCAGGTCAGCGTCCTCACCTCGGACAAGGTCGCCGACCACATCTGGCGCGATCCCAACGTCGTCCTGGTCGTCGGCGGCATCACCTCCGCGGACCCGGCGGTCGCGGGCCGCAGCGGCTGGATCGCCGGCCGCGACCCGGGGTTCCCCGGCGCGGTGCGCGGCTGGGCCCTGCCGTCCTCGGAGTACGGCGGCGACGGCTCGCACCAGCTGCGGGCGCTCCAACTCGCCCGGCTGGGACCGCGCACCGGTGACCTGGTCTGGGACATCGGCTCCGCGGACGGGGCGTTCGCCGTGGAGGCCGCCCGGTTCGGCGCGGCGGTGATCGCGGTGGACCGTGACGAGGACGCCTGCGACTGGATCACGGCGGCCGGCCGGCGCTTCGGCGTCCAGCTCCAGGTCGTGCACGGCACCGCGCCGCAGGCGCTGGAGGACCTCCCCGAGCCGGACGTCATCCGGATCGGCGGGGGAGACGCCGAAGTCGTCACGGCGTGCGCCGCCCGGCGCCCCGAGCGCATCGTCGCGAGTGCGGGCAACCGGGACGAGGCGGAGGCGGTCAGCCGGGCCCTGGAGGAGGGCGGCTACGACGTCGAACGCGCCCTGCTGCAGACCGTCGAACTGGATTCCGGCTGGGCGGAACGCGAACGCCTCGTCACCTTCGCCCTCTGCGGCCACCGCAGGTGACAGCGGGCCCGCCGGCCCGCCCGCACTGTGGACCCTTGGACCGTCCTCCGGCGCACGCGCGGTAGGCTGGCGGATCGTTGTGCCGTCGTCGTGCGTTGACGGATCGACCCGTTGTCGATCTGCTGGTCATCCGTCGCCGCCGGGCAGCACACGCGGTGCCGACGCGCCGCATTCCCCGCCTTCCGGCCGTTGTGGCCGGCGGGTGGACAGTGTGCGCGGCGCGGCGTTGGAAGGAGCGATACCGATGGGCGAGGGGCACGCATGACTGACACCGGCCAGGTCCCGGGCGAGGGACTGCCGGAGAACGCAGTCGGGGAAGCGGTTCCGCAGCCGCCCGCCGATCTGCCCGGCAGTGCCGCTCACCAACCGACCGCTCCCCACTGGGGAACGGACGCGCTGAGCGGCGACGGCGCTCCCGCGTACACCTTCCTCGACCAGTCGGAGCCTTCCGGCCCGGCGGTCGACGACGACGAGGACCTGCTCCTGATGCCCAGTCTGCAGGGCTCCTGGAGCGATCCCCAGCCCGTTCCGCCGCAGCCCGAGGTCGTCGTGCCTCCCCTCAACGGAGAGGGGCACGCGTCCCACGAGTCCGCGGGACGCGACTCCGGATCCCTCGACTACGGGACGGTCCGGCTGCCGCAGGCCGAGCAGCCGCTGCCCGAGGGTGCGGTCCCCGCCGCCGTCCAGGAACCGGAGCCCGTGGCCCAGCAGGCCACGGAGCAGGTTCCGGAGCCGGCGGCCGAGCCGTTCGCCGCCGAGCAGCCGGCCGCCCAGCCGACGCCGCCCCGGCGGCCGTTGCACATGGGTCCGCCGATGCCGGACCCGGCTTCCAGCGGTGTCTCCGTCCGCTCGCTGGCCGACCGCGGACCGGCTACGGCCCAGGGCCAGACGCCCGCCCCGCTGCGCGCGACCGGCGGCCCGGCCACCGCGGGACCCGAGTACCTCGACGTCCCGCACAGCGACTCCGCAGCCATCCCCGCGCAGCAGACCGGCGAGGCTCCCGAGCCCGCCGCCGTCGGGCAGCCGGGCTCGCCCGTCCAGGGCAGCGCATGGCCGTCGGCGGCGCCCGCCGTCCCCGTGGCGCAGCAGCAGGACCTCCCGCCCGTGGTCCTCGCGGCGGTACCCGCGCCCGAGCCGGTCCAGCCGCAGCCGCAGGCCGCGGTGGAGCAGTCGGGCGCGGCCCAGCCGTCCGTCCAGGCCGAGCACCCCGCCGCGGTCCAGCCGCAGGCCGTGGCACCGGTCGTCCCCGCCCAGGGAGTGCCGGCAACGCCGCACGCGGGCACGCCCGTCCCGGACGCCGTGGCCGCACCGATCGCCGTCGCGCCGGCAGCGCAGGCCGAACCGGTCGCGCCCGTCGCACCCGTGGAAGCAGTGGCACCCGTGGCTCCCGTCGCACCGGAGCCGGTGCAGCCGTCCGTGAACGTGCAGGTGCCGCCGGTCGTCGTCGCCGCGCAGCCGCCGGTGCAGGTCACCGAGGTCCCTGCCGAAACGATCACTCCTCCGGCGGCTCCCGCCCAGCACCCGGCGGAGCCCTACGTCCTGCCCGACGCGCTGCCCGAGCCCATCGGCGTACCGGCAGCGGCGGCCCCGGCGCCGTCCGCACCGCAGGACGCTCCGGTGCCGGACGCTCCCGCCCCGGACCTGACCGCCGCCGTCCTGGCGCCGGTTCCGGCCGAGCAGCCGCCCGTGCCCGGTACGCCGGTCCCGGCCGAACTCCCCGGTGAGCCGGACGAGTCCGCCGCCCCGCCCGCCGAGGCACCCGTACCGGTCGTGCGGCAGCCCGCCGCCGACGGGTACGAACCCGCCGTCCGTGACGCGGTCCACCGCGTGATCCGCGAACGCCGGGACATCCGCAACGGCTTCCGCGACGACCCCATCCCGCACGAGGTGCTGCTGCGCGTCCTGGAGGCGGCCCACACCGCCCCCAGCGTCGGCCACTCGCAGCCCTGGGACTTCGTGGTCATCCGCTCCGCCAAGACCCGCGAGCGTATGCACGAGCTGGCAAACGAGCAACGCGACGCGTACGCCAAGTCGCTGCCGAAGGCCCGCGCCAAGCAGTTCCGGGAGCTGAAGATCGAGGCGATCCTCGACACCCCGGTCAACATCGTCGTCACCGCCGACCCCACCCGTGGCGGCCGGCACACGCTCGGCCGGCACACCCAGCCGCAGATGGCCCCGTACTCCTCCGCCCTCGCGGTCGAGAACCTGTGGCTCGCCGCCCGCGCCGAAGGGCTCGGGGTCGGCTGGGTCAGCTTCTTCGACGAGCGCCAGATGGTCCGTGAGCTGGGGCTGCCCGAGCACCTCGAAGTCGTCGCCTACCTCTGTATCGGCTACGTCGACGAGTTCCCGGAAGAGCCCGAGCTGATGCAGGCCGGCTGGTCCCAGCGCCGCCCGCTGTCCTGGGTGGTCCACGACGAGGAGTACGGCAACCGCGCCCTGCCCGGCGAGGAGCCGCACGACCTGCTGGAGGAGACGCTCCGCGGCATCCGCCCGCTGGACGCCAAGGCGCTCGGCGAGGCCTGGGAGCGGCAGAAGCGGATGGCCAAGCCGGCCGGCGCGCTCGGCATGCTGGAGATCATCTCCGCGCAGCTCAGCGGCCTGTCCCGGCAGTGCCCGCCGCCGATCCCGGAGCCCGCGGCCGTCGCGATCTTCGCCGGTGACCACGGGGTGCACGCCCAGGGCGTCACGTCCTGGCCGCAGGAGGTGACCGCCCAGATGGTCGCCAACTTCCTCGGCGGCGGCGCGGTCTGCAACGCGTTCGCCAACCAGGTCGGCGCCGAAGTCTGCGTCATCGACGTCGGCGTCGCGTCGGAACTCCCCAGCACCCCCGGGCTGCTGCCCCGCAAGGTCCGGTACGGCACCGCGGACTTCACCGCCGGTCCCGCCATGACCCGCGACGAGGTGCTGCGCGCCATCGAGGTCGGCATCGAGACCGCCCGCGACCTGGTCGCGGCCGGCAACAAGGCGCTGCTCACCGGCGAGATGGGCATCGCCAACACCACCACCTCCGCCGCGCTCATCTCGGTCTACACCGGCCAGGACCCGGCCGAGGTGACCGGTCGCGGCACCGGCATCAACGACGAGATGCACGCCCGCAAGATCGACGTCGTCCGCCGTGCGCTGGACCTGCACCGCCCGGACCCGGCCGACCCGATCGGCGTACTCGAGGCGATCGGCGGCCTGGAGCACGCCGCCATGGTCGGCCTGCTGCTCGGCGCCGCGGCGCTGCGCACACCGGTGATCCTGGACGGCGTCAGCGCCGGCGCCGCCGCGCTGGTCGCCCGCGCCATCGCCCCCGAGGTGCTGGCCGCCTGCATCGCCGGCCACCGCAGCGCCGAGCCGGGCCATGTCGCGGCCCTCACCAAGCTGGGCCTGCGACCGCTGATCGACCTCGACCTGCGACTCGGCGAGGGCACCGGCGCACTGCTGGCGCTGCCGCTGGTGCAGAGCGCTGCGCGCGTCATGCACGAGGTCGCGACGTTCGACTCCGCGGGAGTCACCGAGAAGGGCTGACGCCCATGACGTCAGCAGCGAACGCCGGGCGCGCCGGGTGCGGCCGCCCGGCGTCGCCGCGCGCAGGTGTGATCTTGCGCGCTGCGGCCCGGGCGCATCCGACCGTAGGGTTGGCAACAGGGGCCCGGCCCCGCGCGCACCACAGCCGCTCCAAGGGAGCAGCGGCAGCAACTTCGCCACAAGGAGCCGTACAGCCATGGCCGACGACCGCAACGACGCTCCCGCCTATCCCGTCGGGTTGCGGCTGTCCGGACGGCGGGTGGTCGTGCTCGGCGGCGGTACCGTCGCGCAGCGCAGGCTGCCGGCGCTCGTGTCGGCGGGCGCCGACATCGTGCTCGTCTCGCCGACGGCGACCCCGTCCGTCGAGGCGATGGCCGACGCGGGCGAGCTGCGCTGGGAACGCCGTCCGTACCAGGAGGGCGACCTCGCGGACGCCTGGTACGCGCTGATCGCCACCACCGACACGACTGCGAACGCCGCCGCGTCCGCGGAGGCCGAGGCCCGCCGCGTCTGGTGCGTGCGCAGCGACGACGCCGAGGCCGCCACCGCGTGGACCCCCGCCACCGGACGCAGCGAAGGGGTGACCGTCGCCGTCCTCACCGGGCGCGACCCGCGCCGCTCCGCGGCCGTCCGCGACGCGGTCGTCGAAGGGCTGCGGGACGGCACGCTGGTCGCTCCCCGGCACCGCGAGCGGACCCCCGGCGTGGCGCTCGTCGGCGGCGGCCCCGGCGACCCGGACCTGATCACGGTGCGCGGCCGGCGGCTGCTCGCCGAGGCCGACGTGGTCATCGCCGACCGGCTCGGCCCCCGCGACCTGCTGGACGAACTCCCGCCGCACGTCGAGGTGATCGACGCCGCGAAGATCCCCTACGGCCGGTTCATGGCCCAGGAGGCGATCAACAACGCGCTCATCGAGCACGCCAGGGCCGGCAAGGCCGTGGTCCGGCTCAAGGGCGGCGACCCGTTCGTCTTCGGGCGCGGCATGGAGGAGGCCGAGGCGCTCGCCGAGGCGGGCATCGCCTGCACCGTCGTGCCCGGCATCTCCAGCTCCATCAGCGTGCCCGGCGCCGCCGGCATCCCGGTCACCCACCGGGGCGTCGCGCACGAGTTCACGGTCGTCAGCGGCCATGTCGCCCCCGAGGACCCGCGTTCCCTCGTGGACTGGCCGGCGCTCGCGAAGCTGCGCGGCACGCTCGTGCTGCTCATGGCCGTCGAACGGATCGGTGCCATCGCCGCCGCGCTCGTCCAGCACGGCCGTTCCGCCGACACCCCGGTCGCCGTCATCCAGGAGGGCACCATGGCCGCGCAGCGGCGTGTGGACGGCACCCTGGCGACCGTCGCCCAGGTCGTCGCCGACGCGGAGATCCGGCCGCCGGCCGTCATCGTCATCGGCGACGTCGTCACCGTCGGCCGCGCCGTCCAGGGGTAGGCAGCGCCCGGCGGGTACCGGCCAGGTAGCCACCCCGGCGTTGGCATGTGCCGCGGGACAGGGCAGTATCAGCCTGTGGCTGAGCTCATCACGATCGACGACCCGGACGACCCGCGCCTTCACGACTACGTGGCCCTGACCGACGTCGAGCTGCGGCGCCGCCGCGAGCCCGCCGAAGGGCTGTTCATCGCGGAGGGCGAGAAGGTGATCCGGCGCGCCCGGCACGCCGGGTACCGCATGCGGTCCATGCTCCTGTCGGCCAAGTGGGTCGACGTCATGCGCGACGTCATCGACGAGGTGCCGGCGCCGGTGTACGCGGTGAGCCCGGAGCTCGCCGAGCAGGTCACCGGCTACCACGTGCACCGCGGCGCGCTCGCCTCCATGGGCCGCAAGCCGCTGCCGGAGGCGGACGACCTGCTGGGGACCGCGCGCCGCATCGTCGTCATGGAATCCGTCAACGACCACACCAACATCGGCGCCATCTTCCGCAGCGCCGCGGCGCTCGGCATGGACGCCGTGCTGCTCTCCCCGGACTGCGCCGACCCGCTCTACCGACGCTCCGTCAAGGTCTCGATGGGCGCGGTCTTCTCGGTGCCCTACGCCCGCCTCGACAGCTGGCCCCGCGACCTGGAGACGGTGCGCGCGGCCGGCTTCAAGCTGCTCGCCCTCACCCCGGCCGACAAGGCCACCGACATCGACGAGGCCGCCCCGCACCGGCTGGAACGGGTCGCCCTGCTCCTCGGCGCGGAGGGCGACGGTCTGTCCACCCAGGCCCTCGTCGCCGCCGACGAATGGGTCCGCATCCCGATGGCCCACGGCGTCGACTCCCTGAACGTCGGCGCCGCGGCGGCCGTCGCCTTCTACGCGGTGGCGTCCGGCCGCCCCCAGGACTGAGAAGCGCCCGTCCGACCCAAGGGGACGTGGCGGGGTGCCGCCGCAGGCGACGAGAATCCACCACCGTCACTGTGCGGACGGCCCGCGGGTTCGAGCGCCGAGGAGGTGCCCCGCCACGTCCCCGACCCACCCGCGACGGTGCCGCCGTCGCCGGGCAGCAGGCGCGATGACACCTCCACCCGCGAGCCGGGGCGCCCATCAGCCGGAGGCGCCCGGCCGTCCCACCGACTGACGGCCGGTCACCACCCGGGACTCAGGCCGGGAGACCCACCAACTCGGCGAGAGCCGCCCGGTGGCGGCCCGGCGTGCCCAGGGCGATCTCGTCGGCCTTGGCGCGCTTGAGGTAGAGGTGGGCGGGGTGCTCCCACGTCATGCCGATACCGCCGTGCAGCTGGACGCACTCCTCCGCCGCGTGCACGGCGGTCGTGGCGCAGTGCGCCTGGGCGACGGCCACCGCGACGGCCGCGTCAGGACTGCCGGACGCCAGCGCGTCGGCGGCGTTGCGCGCGGCGGCGCGGGCCGAGACGACCTCCAGCCAGAGGTCCGCCAGCCGGTGCTTGAGGGACTGGAAGGATCCGACGGGACGGCCGAACTGATGCCGCTCGCCCAGGTAGCGCACGGTCTCGTCGAGGCACCACTGGGCGATGCCCAACTGCTCGGAGGCGAGCAGACCGGCCCCGGCGAGCAACGCGGCGCGCAGCGCATCGGCGGCCGAGTCGGGACCGACGAGCAGCCGGGCGGCGACCGCGTCCAGGGTGAGGTCGGCGATCGGCCGCGTCAGGTCGAGCGAGACCGGCACGTCGATGGAGACCCCGGGGGCGTCGGCGGCGATCTCGTAGAGGCCCGGCCCGTCGGGGCCGACCGCCGGCACGACGAGCACGTCCGCGGCCGACGCGTCGGCGACGCCGGTGATCCGGCCGCTCAGCGTGCCGTCGGCCGCAACACGAACACTCCCCGGGAACGCGGCGCCGGGCGCCGTGGGCAGCGGTACGGCCAGCGCCGCGGTGGCCTCGCCGGAGGCGAGCCGCTTCAGCAGCGGACCCGCCGCCGCGGGTGCGGCCAGCAGCGCCGAGGTGGCGAGCACCGCGCTGCCGAGGAACGGCACCGGCGCGACCGCGCCGCCGAGTTCCTCCAGCACCACCGCGGCCTCACGGGCGGACGCCCCCTGGCCGCCGAGCTCTTCCGGTACGAGCAGCCCCGCGATGCCGATCTCCGCGGCCAGCGTGCGCCACAGGTCCAGGTCGTACGGGGTGCCGCTCTCGATCCGGGCCAGCACCGCGGTCGGCGGGCAGCGGTCCGCCAGCAGACCGCGAACGGCGGACCGCAGATCGTCCTCGACGTCGGAGTACAGCAGATCGGGGGTCGCGGGCTGCGACGACGGCTGGTTCATCGGGGAAGGTCCTTCCAGGCGGCGTCCTTGTCGGTGCGGGGCTCGGACGGCAGGCCGAGCACCCGCTCGGAGACGATGTTGCGCAGGATCTCGGAGGTGCCGCCCTCGATCGAGTTGCCCTTGGCGCGCAGATAGCGGTAGCCCGCGTCCCGGCCGAAGAAGTCGACGGTCTCCGGGCGGGTCATCGTCCAGTCGCCGTAGCGCAGTCCGTCCTCGCCGAGGAGTTCCACCTCCAGGCCGCTGATCTGCTGGTTGAGCCGGGCGAAGGCGAGCTTCAGCCCGGAGCCCTCGGGGCCGGGAGCACCGGCGGCGAGCTGCTGGCGGACCCGTTCCGCGGTGAGCCGGGAGACCTCGGAGTCCACCCACAGGCGCAGCAGCCGGTCGTGCAGGTCCGGGGTGCGCAGCTCGGGCCGTTCGCGCCAGGTGGCGGCGACCGTGCCGATCATCCCGCCCTCGCGCGGGATGGAGGCGCCGCCGATCGCGACCCGCTCGTTCATGAGGGTGGTCTGCGCGACCCGCCAGCCGTCGCCGACGGCCCCGAGCCGGTGCGCGTCCGGGATCCGGACGCCGGTCAGGAAGACCTCGTTGAACTCGGCCTCACCGGTGATCTGCCGCAGCGGGCGGACCTCGACACCGGGGTCGGTCATGTCGCAGACGAAGTACGTGATCCCGCGGTGCTTGGGCAGGTCGGGGTCGGTGCGGGCGATGAGGATGGCCCAGCGCGCGTTGTGCGCGTTGGACGTCCAGACCTTCTGGCCCGTCACCACCCAGTCGTCGCCGTCCCGTACCGCGCGGGTGCCGAGCGAGGCCAGGTCGGAGCCGGCGCCCGGCTCGCTGAAGAGCTGGCACCAGACCTCCTCACCGGTCCACAGCGGCCGCAGGAAGCGGGCCTTCTGCTCGTCGGTGCCGAAGGTCAGGACGGTCGGGGCGGCCATGCCCAGGCCGATGCCGATCCGGCGCGGATCGTTCTCGGGCGCTCCGGCCGCCGCCAGCTCGGCGTCCACGACCCCTTGCAGGGAGCGGCGGGCGCCGAGGCCGCCCAGGCCCTGGGGGTAGTGCACCCAGGCCAGGCCCGCGTCGAACCGGGCCCGCAGGAACGCGAGGCGGTCGGTGGAGGCGGGGTCATGCGCGGAGAGCAGCGCCCGCACACGGTGACGCAGGCCCTCCTCGTCGGGGGTGCCCGCCGGTTCGGTCGTCATACGCCACGTCCTTCCCGCTCATCCATCTCATCGCGACTAAGCAAGCGCTTGGTAACGTAGTCGATGTGAGGGTGCCGACGCCAGACCCCGCAGCAGCGCGGGTGGGCTTCGGGAGAGGGGTCAGCGCGGCCAGGCGCCCTGCGCGACCGCGATACAGGCCGCGGCCAGCAGCGTCACGATGACGAAGACGATGAGGCGCTGCCGCAGCAGCCGCCGGTCGGGCCCGCCGGGCCGGCGTCCCGCGGGCGTGCGGGGCGCTGGAGTGCGCGGTGCGGGAGTGCGCTGCCCCGGCGGCCGCGGGACCGGCGTACGGCCGGTGTGCCGCGCCGAGGACGCCGTACCGCCCGCCGTCCGCCGCTCGGTGTGCTGCTGGGCGTACTCCTCGGCCCGCCGCCCGGTGGGCCGCTCCGGGCGCGGGCCCGCCGTCTTCGGCACCGCCTCGCGCCGGGGCGCGCCGAGCCCGCGCGCCTCACGCGCCGCGATCTCGGCCAGCCGCTCGGACAGCTGAACGGTGCTGGGCCGGTCCCCGGGGTCCTTCGCGAGACACGCGTAGACCAGCGGAGCGAGCGCGTCCGGCACCCCGCTCAGATCCGGCTCCTCGTGCACGACCCGGTACAGCATCACCTCGGAACTGCCCTGCCCGAACGGCGAGTCGGCGGTCGCCGCGTACGCGAGGGTCGCGCCGAACGCGAAGACGTCGGTCGCCGGGGTGACGGCCGCGCCGCGCACCTGCTCGGGGGCGAGGAACCCGGGGGAGCCGACGGCCGTCCCCACATGCGTCAGGGTGCTCGCGCCGGTCGACCACGCGATCCCGAAATCGATGATCCGCGGGCCCTTCGGCGACAGCAGGATGTTCGACGGCTTCAGATCGCGGTGGACCACGCCCGCCTCGTGCACCGCCACCAGGCCGTCGGCGAGCGCCGCGCCGATCGCGGCGACCTCGGACGCCTGCAGCGTCCCCTCCTCGGCGACCTTGTCGTGCAGCGAGGGGCCGGGCACGTACTGGGTGGCGAACCACGGCCGGTCCGCGTCCAGATCGGCCGCCACCAGCCGCGCCGTGCAGCCGCCGCGGATCCTGCGCGCGGCCGAGACCTCCCGCGCGAACCGCGAACGGAACTCCTGATCCTCCGCCAGTTCCGGCCGGATCACCTTCAGTGCCACCCGCTGGCCGCGCTTGTCGGCACCCAGGTACACCACACCCATGCCGCCGGCGCCCAGCCGCCGGTGCAGCCTGAACGAGCCGACGACACGCGGATCCTCGCGCCGGAGCCGCATCATCGCCATGTTCTTCCCCGCTGCCTGGCCAGTTGGACGTCCACAGCTTACGGACTGAACTCCCGCTGCGCCGATAGGCCGCGCATGCGCCGGACGGGGGATTGTCAGTGCCGGGTGGGATCCTTAAGAGGTGGGAACGGACCGCTCCGAAGGGGTGGAACGGCCGGGCCCGCACCATCAACGGCCCGTCTGCCAAGGGGGAATGACGCCGTGAAAGGTGATCGCGTGGAGATAGTCGTGGATGCCGGGGACACCACCCGTACCTATGAGGTGGTGGCCACCAGGGCCGGCCGCCGGGTCGAGACCGCGGTGCGCCGCGGTGTGGTGGAAGTGAGTGAAGTCACCCGCAACGGCACCGTCGTCCGTACCGCCCGATTCATGTCCACCCGGGTGCTCGCCCTGGTGGAGCAGCCCATTCCGAGGGACGACACCGAAGCCTAGGCCGGGTCCAGCGCGACCGAAGGGCCCGGCGGGCGGTCATCCCCTGGGGGTAGCCCCCTCAGGGATCACCCTGGGACCGGGGGCCCGGTGTCCACCCAGGGGAGTACCCCGGGCGGGTCCGCGTCATCCTCCCGGAGGCCCGGAAAGCGGTACGACGGCATGACGACCAGGCCATGGCGCGCACCTAATCTTGAAATCAAGCGGCGGGCGTAGCACTCGTCCCCCGAGGTCAGACGCCCGCCGCTTGCCTGACCGACAACCAGACGTACCACCAGCGTGAACGACCGACACCTCAGGAGAGGGCCATGGCGAACACAGTGAGTCGTACGGTGCGCCCCGTGCGCGGCAGCAGGATCGCCGCCTTCGGTACCCGCCCGTCCGGCACGCGCCATCCGCTGGTCGCAGCGGCCATGGTGCTGCCACTCGCGGTGCTCCTCGCCCTGCTCTTCGGAGGCTTCGACGCGGTGGCCGCACAAGCGTCGTCCGTAGCCGGGCTGATGGGGCGCTGACACAGCGCCCCGTTGCATCGGCCCCATGCCCGGAAGAGCGGTCCGGGCTGGGGAACCGGTACGAAACCCCGTGGGGACGGGGGTGCGACGGACGGCCGTGATGCCCGGGTACCAGCGGTGGTACCTGGGCATCACGCACGTCAGGGCCCGCGAGGGTGCTTGACTGAACGTATGACAGTGGTGGGGGAGGAGCTGACGGCGGAGCTCGCCGCGCTCGCCGCGGGCATCTCCGGCGTACCGGAGACCTCGGTGCTCGCCCACCGGCCCGACGGCACGGTGGTCCGCAGCGGCGCGCTCGTCGCCAAGGCCCACGCCGGTGACACCGACCCTGAGGCCCTCACGGTCCGCCTCGGGGTCGCCGCGCACCCGTTGCTGCGCGGCATCCTGCTCGCCCCGCTGCCACTGCCGGCGCCCAGGACAGGCTCGCTGCTGCACGGCCGCCCCGTCACCGCTTGGCCGCTGGGTGTACCGGTGGACCGCGAGGAGCCCGGCAGTGCCCCCTGGGAGGACGCCGCCGTCCTGCTCGCCCGGCTGCACGCCGTCCCCCCGCAGGCGCTGCCGTACCCGCTGCCGCCCATGCGCGGCCCCGCCAAGGCGGCCCGCGCCGTCGCCCGGATGACCGCCGGCGCCCGGTCGCCCGCCGCGGACACCGTGCTGCGGGCCTGGGAGTGTCTGCCGGGCTGGGCCCGCGACGAGGCACCGCAGCCGCGTGCGGACACCCTCTGCCACGGTGATCTGCACCTCGGCCAGCTCGTCCGGCACCCCGCCCCCGGCGGTCCGTGGCAGCTCATCGACGTCGACGACCTGGGGATCGGCGATCCCGCCTGGGACCTGGCCCGCCCCGCCATGTGGTTCGCGACCGGACTGCTCGACCCGGACGTCTGGACGCGCTTCCTGGGCGCCTACCGGGACGCGGGCGGCCGGGCGGTCCCCCCCGACGGCGACCCCTGGCCGTATCTGGACGTGCCGGCCCGCGCGTTGACCGTCCAGTCGGCCGCGCTGGCCGTGGTGCGGGCCGCCCGCGAGAACCGACCGCTCGACGAAGTCGAGCAGGACCTCACCGCTGCCTGCGCCCGGATCACCCACGTATCGTGAACCCAGCTCCGCCGGACGGGCGTTCCGGTGGCGAATCACCGCAATTGAGGAGTTGAGCCGGAGATGCACTGTCCCAAGTGCCAGGGCCCGATGCACACGTTCAATCGCAACGGCGTCCAGATCGAGCAATGCGGCAACTGCCGGGGGATCTTCCTGGACTACGGCGAGCTGGAGGCACTCACCCGTGTCGAAGGCCAGTGGAACCAGCCGGCCGCGCCGCCGCAGCAGGCCTACCCGGCCCAGCAGGCCTACCCGGCACCGCAGGCGTACCCCGCGGGTCCCGCCTGGAGCGCCCCGCAGCACGGCGGCCACGGCGGTCACCACGGCGGCCACCACCAGAAGCACCGCAGCTTCGGGCACATGCTCTTCTCGTCCTGATCCCAGGACGGATGCCGGGGACGCCCGGCGAGCGGCAGCGGGAACGACCGAGGGCCGGAGCGATGATCGCTCCGGCCCTCGGTCATGACGTGTGCGCGATACTGGGATTGAACCAGTGACCTCTTCCGTGTCAGGGAAGCGCTCTCCCGCTGAGCTAATCGCGCGGGACCCACTACAACTGCTGCCATGCAAGTGGTGCTGTGCTGCGTGCGCGATACTGGGATTGAACCAGTGACCTCTTCCGTGTCAGGGAAGCGCTCTCCCGCTGAGCTAATCGCGCGGGACCCACTACAACTGCTGCGATACAAGTGGTGCTGTGCTGCGTGCGCGATACTGGGATTGAACCAGTGACCTCTTCCGTGTCAGGGAAGCGCTCTCCCGCTGAGCTAATCGCGCGTGAGGTGGAGACGGGATTTGAACCCGTGTAGACGGCTTTGCAGGCCGTTGCCTCGCCTCTCGGCCACTCCACCAACATCGCGGGGGACGGGAAATCCCCCACGCCGAGCGGACGACGAGATTCGAACTCGCGACCCTCACCTTGGCAAGGTGATGCTCTACCACTGAGCCACGTCCGCAGGTGTCGTAGCTCCGGGGCGCTTCCGCGTCCCGGCGACGTGTTGAACTCTAGCGGATTCCACGGCCAGCTCAAAAACCGGTTTCCGCAGCGTGCCGGGCTGCTGACCAGCGGATGACCAGCGGGGCGCCGCGACGGGCACCGCTCTAGACTCGGCCACACCCCTTCGGACCGACCCTGGAAGCACTGTGCGAGACCTCGTCCCGATGGCCCGCTTCGGCGGCCGCGTCGCCTCCGACCTGCGAGATGTCACCAGCGATCTCGCCGCGCTCGACTCCTCGGGCTTCTGGGCGGTGTCCGTGGACTTCGAGGGACAGGTGGTGTGCGCGCGCTTCGGGGACGTCCGCAGCGCGCCGCCGGCGGCGCCGGACGGCTGGTGCGGACCGGCCACCGGAGCGTGGACCTCCTCACTGGACCGGGACGCCTATATCGCGGGTGTGCGCCGTATACGCGCGTACATCGCGGCCGGCGACGTCTACCAGGCCAACCTCTGCCGGGTGCTGTCCGCTCCGCTGCCCGACCCCGCCCGGTCCGACGTCGACGCGCTCGGCTCGGTGCTCGCCCACGGCAACCCGGCCCCGTACGCGGGCACCATCCGGCTCCCCGGGCACGGTGTGGAGATCGCCACCGCGTCCCCCGAGCTCTATCTGCGCCGTGACCGCTCCCTCGTCGAATCCGGCCCGATAAAGGGCACCGGACGTACGGAGGCGGATCTGCTGCCCAAGGACCACGCCGAGAACGTGATGATCGTGGACCTGGTCCGCAACGACCTGGGGCGGGTCTGCGCGACCGGTTCGGTCACCGTCCCGGAGCTGTGCGCCGTCGAGAAGCACCCCGGGCTGGTCCACCTCGTCTCGACCGTGCGGGGTGAACTGCGCCAGGACACCGGCTGGGCCGGGCTGTTCGCCGCCACCTTCCCGCCCGGCTCGGTCACCGGAGCCCCCAAGTCCAGTGCGCTGCGGATCATCGAGGAACTGGAGACGGTGCCGCGCGGCCCCTACTGCGGGGGTATCGGCTGGGTGGACGCCGATCGCGGCACCGGTGAACTGGCCGTGGGGATCAGGACGTTCTGGGTCGACCGCACCGGCCCGGAACCGCTGCTGCGCTTCGGCACGGGAGCCGGCATCACCTGGGGCTCCGACCCCGTGCGGGAGTGGGACGAGACCGAGCTGAAGGCGTCCCGGCTGCTGGCGGTAGCGTCGGGGGACCATCCGGGACACGAAGGGACCACACCGTGAAGATCTGGGTCGATGGCACGCTGCGGGACGCCGCTGACGCCACGGTGTCGGTGCTGGACCACGGGATCACCGTGGGTGACGGGGTCTTCGAGACGCTCAAGGCGGTCGACGGCGCGGCGTTCGCGATCACCCGCCACCTGGACCGGCTGACCCGGTCCGCACGCGGTCTCGGACTCCCGGACCCGGACCACGACGAGGTGCGCAGGGGCTGCGCGGCGGTCCTGGCGGCCAACCCGGTGCCGCTCGGCCGGCTCAGGATCACGTACACCGGCGGGCTCTCCCCGCTCGGCTCCGACCGCGGCGACGCGGGACCCACCCTGATCATCGCCCTCGGCGAGGCCGCCGCCCGGCCCGACACCACCGCCGTGGTCACGGTGCCGTGGACCCGTAACGAGCGGGGCGCGCTCAGCGGTCTGAAGACCACCTCCTACGGCGAGAACGTCGTGGCGCTCGCCCGCGCCCACGCCCACGGCGCCTCCGAGGCGATATTCGGCAACACCGTCGGGCGGCTCTGCGAGGGCACCGGCTCCAACATCTTCGTCGTGCTCGACGGGCAACTGCTCACCCCGCCGCTCTCCTCCGGCTGTCTCGCCGGCATCACCCGCGAGCTGGTCGCCGAGTGGAGCGGGGCCCAGGAGGCGGATCTGCCGCTGGAGGCGCTCGACGAGGCCGAGGAGATCTTCCTGACGTCCACCCTCCGCGATGTCCAGGCGGTACGGCTGGTCGACGGGCGGGAACTGCCGGGAGCACCGGGCCCGGTCACCGCCAAGGCGATGCGGGTCTTCGCGGAACGGGCCGGAGCCGACCCGAATCCGTGACGTGGCGCTGAGGAGCGGGTAGAACTGGCCCCAGTCCAAACGGGGGAGTGACGCCATGACAACCACCCTGCGACCCGATCAGCCGGAGCGGCACGGAGCGGCGGGCGCGCGTTCGCGCCGCTACACCGTATGCGTCAACAGCAGGCCGGTCGGCGGGATCGAGCTCTCCGCCGGGCCGCGGTTCGGCGTCACGGCCGGCCGGATCACCGGACTGGAGATCCACGAGGCGGACCGGCGGCGCGGCCGCGCCACGGTCGCCGCGCTCGCCGCCGAGGAGGTGCTCCGCGGCTGGGGGTGCGACGAGGTGACGGTCGACATCCCGGCGGACGCCGTCCTCGCGCAGCGGCTCGCGGACACCCTCGGCTACACCGAGCGCAACCGCGGCATGGTCAAGCGGCTGTCCGGTCCCGCACCCGAACTGCCCGCAGGCAGCACCGTCCGCCCGGTGACCGAGGCGGAGTTCCCCGCCTGGAACGAACAGAAGATGATCGCGTACGTGGAGGGCATGGTGACCCGCGGCGTCCCGTTCGCCCAGGCCTCCGCCCGGGCCGAGGCCGACCACAGCGCGGCCCTGCCGGACGGCCCCCGCACCGACGGCACCCTGCTGCTGACCCTGGTCCACCGGCGCCGGGACGTCGGCACCCTGTGGCTGAGGCTGCGGGACGCGGCCGACCCGGGGGTCCCGGCGTGGGTCTTCTCCGTCGAGGTGGCCGAGGAGCACCGCGGCCAGGGGCACGGCCGCACCCTGATGCTCGTCGCGGAGCGGGAGTGCCTGGGCGCCGGGGTCGGCACCCTGGGCCTGAACGTCTTCGGCGGCAACACGCCGGCGCTGCGGCTGTACGAGTCCCTGGGGTACGCGACCACGCGCCGCCATCTGTTCAAGCGGCTGCTCTAGCGGCTGCTGCTCCAGAGGAGAGGACTTCGGACCGGACCTATCCGGCCAGCAGCCGGTCCGCGATCTCCTCGATCCGGGCGCGCAGCCCCTCCTGGCTCTTGCCGCCGTCGAGCCGCTGCCCGTCGATCACATACGTCGGCGTGCCCGTGACACCGATCGCCCGGCCCTCGGCCTCGTCGGCATCGACGATCAGCAGGTGCCGGCCGTCGATCAGCGCGGTGTCCACCTCCTCCGCGTCCAGCCCCATTTCGCGGGCCACCTCCACGAGAAGCTCCTCGCCGCGCTTGCCGAGCTCTTCCGTCCGGGCCAGCACCGCCTCGGTGTACGGCCAGCCCTGCCCCTGCGCCCAGGCCTCCTCGGCCGCCTGGGCGGCGGCGAGGGCGTGCTGGTGCTTCTCCAGCGGGAAGTGCCGCAGCTGGATGTCCAGCGCGTCGCCGTAGCGGGCGCGCAGCGCGCGTACGTCGTCGAGGGCGGTGCGGCAGTCGGGGCACTGCAGCTCGCACCAGACTTCCAGGACGGCGCGGGCGGTGGCAGGGGGAGTGACGTCGTTCATGCGGCCCAGTCTGGCACCTGGGGAGGAGCCCTCCCCCGAGATCACCCTGAGACAGGTCCCGGGACGTGGCCTCCGGCTTCGCGACGGGTGCACGATGGATACAGGAACATCCCGATACCGCCGCAGGAGTACAGGATCAGGAGCACTGGATGCTGACCGCTACCGTATGCGTCGCACTGTCCGCGGCGGGCCTGGCGATCGCGATGCTGACCGCGTACCGCCGGCGTTACCTCGCGGCCGTCCGCACCGCCGCCTTCGCCCTGCTGCCGGTGGGCCTGTACATGACGGGCCTGGTGACCCTGGGCCGGAAGGTCGGCACGGCCACCGGGAGCTGGGCCGCGGACCTGGTCTTCAAGCCGACGGTGTGGCTGGGCTTCGGTGTGCTCGCGGTGTCCGTGGTGCTCTACACGGTGACGCGCTTCGCCGCCGGCCGCGCCGGCGGCAGCCGCCGTGAACGCAAGGCCGCCGCTGCCGCCGCGGGTGCTCCGGCGGTGGCCCCCGGCGCCTCCCAGCCCTCACTGCCCGCGGGGCGCAAGCCGGCGGCGAAGTCCAAGGCCGCGACCGACGGCGGACTGTCCGATTTCTCCGACATCGAGGAGATCCTCAAGCGCCGCGGCATCTGACCTGCCGCAGGGCCCCGGAACGCAGAACCACCCCTGAGAGTTCGCGTGTTGGGCGCGGCGGCATGGGGTGCTGCGTCATCATCGCGGTGTGCTGCGATCTTCCGGGGGGTCACCCCCGTGCCCACGGCCGACACCTGAGGCCGAGAGGCCGGCCCCCGGAGACATTCCGCGGCCGAGGGCGGGCGCCGACGAGCCCAAGGGCTGTCTGTTCGCGCTCTCCCAGCCGCCGCTGATGCTCTTCCTCTGCGTGATCGCGGGGCTCATCGGATTCGGCGCGCTCTACGACATCGTCATGCTGTGAGCCGCGGCTAGGGCGGTGTCGAAAGTAGCGCTGTTCGCCCGGAGGGTGTGGCCCACGGTGTCTGGTGCGTGCGCTCGCAAGGCGGAGGGTCGTCCTCGTACTGGTCGTACGTGGACGAGCCCGACAACGCGGCGAGGGCGTGTGCCAGGCGGGACTTTCGCAACACGCTTTAGGGTCGGCTGGCCTCGCGCTGCCGGGCCCGGTACGCGGCGACATGCAGCCGGTTCCCGCAGGTGCGGCTGTCGCAGTAGCGCCGGGAACGGTTGCGCGACAGGTCGACGAAGGCCCGGCGGCAGTCGGGGGCGTCGCAGCGCCGCAGCCGCTCGCACTCACCGGCGACGACCAGGAACGTCAGCGCCATGCCGCCGTCTGCGGCCAGGTGGTCGGAGAGCGACGCGCCCGGGGCGAAGTAGTGCACATGCCAGTCGTGGCCGTCATGGTTCGTGAGCCGCGGGGTGGTCCCGGCCTCGGCGACCATCGCGTTCAGCAGAGTGGCGGCGGCCTGGGCGCTGGGGGCGCAGAACACCTGCGCGAACCGCTCACGCACCCGGCGCACGGTGGCGAGGTCGTGCTCGCCGAGCCGGCCCACCTCGCTCACGTGGTGTTCCTCGACGAACGCGCGCAGCGCGGCCACATCGTGCAGACCCTCCCGGCCCTCGCTCTCCGGGGAGGTGTTGATCAGGTCCACCACACAGTCGAGTGCGTACCTGGTGTCATGGTTGATCAACACGGAATCGCTCCCTGGCCGGTGGGGGTCGGGCGGCTGCGTTCCGGCGACTCTAGCGCGCGAGAGCCACCGCCGTGGGGGTCGTGGTCCACAGCGGTGGCTCTGTGAAGCGCATGCGAGGCTTCGTACGGCGGTCGGGTCCGGGCCATGCCCCCGAGTAGGACGGCACCGGACGGCTGGTGGGCTGGGGTCAGCTCTCCGCGAGGATGTGGGAGAGCTCGGTGTCCAGATCGAAGTGACGGTGCTCGGTGCCCGGGGGCACAGCGGCGTCGGTCCGCTTGAGGAACGACTCCAGTGCCCGCGCCGGGGCTTCGAGCAGCGCCTCCCCCTCTGGGGAGCTGAGGGCGATGCACACGACGCCCTGGCCATGACTGCGGGACGGCCAGACCCGGACGTCTCCGGTGCCGGTAGGCCGGTGCAGGCCCTCGGCGAGCAGATCGCGGGCAAACACCCATTCGACCGTCTCTTCGGCACCAGTGTGGAAGGTGGCGTGCACGGCATAGGGATCGGCCGTGTCGTACCGCAGGCCTGCGGGTACAGGCAGTGAGGATTCGCTCGACACAACGAGGCGCAGGTGCAGCTCGCAGCTGACCGTGGTGTTCATAAGCGCCAGGGCCTTTCGCTCAGTGTGCGCTCGGGGATTCGCACGTCGGCGAAATCGACATGCCACCTGCGGGGACGTTGTAAACCCCTCTGACTGGTTTGTGAGGCTTCTGGTACCTCGTCCGGCCCAGTACTTTTACGGTGTCGAAGGCCATTCCGGTGATCTCCGCCCTTCGGGTAGGTTTGGCGCCATGACTGCGGAGAGTGACGAAATTCAGGGGAATGTGGCCATGGACCGGAGACTCGGTTCCAAGGCTCCTGAATTCATCAGGAAATCCCGGGGACTGCACCTCAGCTGGCAGGTGGGGGTGTTCATCGTCGGGCTGGCCGTGGTGGCGGCCGGTGTGGTGATGCTGCCGCTGCCGGGCCCCGGCTGGTTGGTGATCTTCGGGGGAATGGCGATCTGGGCCACCGAATTCGTCTGGGCGCAGCTCGTGCTGCGCTGGACGAAGCGCAAGGTGACCGAGGCGGCGCAGCGTGCGCTCGACCCCAGGGTGCGGCGCCGCAACATCATCCTGACGGCCGTCGGACTGGTGATCATCGGCGCCCTGCTCGGCTACTACGTCTGGCGGTTCGGATTCGAGATGCCATGGCGGATCGGCTGACCCGCGGATGGTCCGGGGCACCGTCTGAGGTGCGGTAATGTTGTCCCCGCACGGGGGCGATTAGCTCAGTGGGAGAGCACTTCGTTCACACCGAAGGGGTCACTGGTTCGAACCCAGTATCGCCCACCCCGACCGAGGGCCCGGAAGCGAAACGCTTCCGGGCCCTCGGCGTTTCCGGGACTCCCGCGCCCCGGAAACCCAGCGCGCCGCGCTCAGCGCATCCGGCCGATGACCTCGCGCACCCGGCGGACGTCGCGCAGCCGGCGCTCGTACGTCGTGCCCAGCGCCAGCAGCAGCAGCCCCGCCACCGCGAGCGGCAGCCAGCGCGGCGCCGCGCCCACGACCTGGACGACGTACGGGGCCAGCTCGTGCAGCGCGAGGAGCACCAGGACGGCGCCGCCCAGCAGCAGCGGGGCCCGCAGCCGGTGCCGGGCGCCCAGCAGCGTCACGGCGAGCGCGCCCGCGCCCAGCAGCAGCGGGCGCTGCCAGTGCGCGTCGCCCCACGCGGTCACCAGACTGGGCAGCAGGGTCGCCGCCAGCCCCGGGCCGTAACTGGACCAGGACGAGGCCGCCGGGTCGCGGCGGCGGCGCAGCCAGCCGACGAGCAGCCCCGCGGCGGTCAGCGACAGCGTGTAGGCCTCCGGTGTCGTGACGCCGGAGGCGGCCAGCCGCACCCAGCTCGCCGCGGCCGTCAGGGCGCCGGCGGCGTAGACGGCCTGCCGGCGGTCCTGGCGCAGGGCGAGAGCGGCGGCCAGCACACCGGCCGCCGCGAGGACCAGGGCGAGGGCCGGAGCGTCCGGGACGGCCAACACGACCGCCAGCGCCGCCGCGACCCACCCCGCCGACTCCAGGGCCTGCCGGGGCCACCCGGACGGCGCCGCGGACAGCACGGCGGTGGCGCCGACCGCGAGGACCAGGAAGGCCGCCACCTGCGACGGATGGCCCGCGGCCGCCGGACCGGCCCAGGCCGGCCCGGTCGCGCACGCCACGGTGCCGACGGCGCCCACCGTCCGCCGCACGATGTCACCGCGCACCGCCGCGGTCCCCGCGAACGCCGCCAGGAGCACACCCAGCACGGCGAACGTGGCGGTCCGCCCGGCGAGACCCCAGGCCACCGCGGTCCCCGCGGTGGCCGTGCCGGCTATGAGCGCGGTGCGCGACAGCAGCGGCACGCGTACGGCCACGGCCGCCGCGAGCAGCGCGACGGCGAGTGCGAGCCGCAGGGAGAGCGCCACCGGGTACGTCGCGCCGGCGGCCGCGGGCAGCGCCGCGACGGTCACGGCGCCGCACACCACGGCCGCGGGGCCCGGCACCCGCCACGCGGGGCGCCGCAGCGCGGTCGCCGTGAGGACCAGGGCGAGCAGCCCGGCGACCACCACCATGGACGGCGGAGCGACCCGCAGCCCATGAGGCGTCAGAGCGTCGTGGGCGCTGTGCGGGGCGCCCGACCAGATCGAACCCACCCAGCTCAGCGGCCCGAAACAGGTCACGGCCAGCGCGGGCACCGCCCACAGCGCCGCCAGCAGATGCGCCGCCGAGGCTCCCGTCGCGACCCCGTCGGCCGTGGCGCCACGCGATCCGCCGCGCAGGGCGGCGGCCAGGGCCAGCACCGCCACCGCGCAGCCCAGGTACCCCGGTACGACCCAGTCGTCCGCGACCCACGTCCGCACCACGCCACCGGTCCCGGCGATGGTCACGAGAGCGGCCAGAGCGGCGAGCAGTGCGGCGGCGGGGTGCCGGGTGACGGGGGCGCTGAGGGGCGGCGTACCGGCGACGGGAACCGGGTGCACCGGAGCCGCCGCCGGGAGGCGGTGGGCGGCCGTGAGGGCCACCGCGGCACCTGCCAGCAGCAGGCCGCAGGCCTGCAGCGCGGCGCCGGTCGACGCGGCGTCCAGCGACAGCCACAGCGCGGCGGCCAGGCCCAGCAGACCCGACACCGTGCCGGCCACGGCGCCGGTCGTCCGCAGACCGCGCGGCAGCCGGCGGCCCGGTGCCGTTACGGCGAGAGCTGCGTCCGACGCGGCGGCGAGGAGCACGGCGGCGGCGAAACCGCGCACGGAGCTGTGCGCCCACGCCCACAGCGGCAGCGGCAGTTGGGCGAGGACCAGCGCGACGGGCGCGGGCAGCACGAGCCGGCCGCGCAGCAGCAGCCCGTAGCCCGCCCAGAGGGCGCTCACGACGGCGAGGCACCCGGCGGTGTACACCAGCGCGTGGATCTCGCCGAGCTCCGCGCTCACCCGCCGCACGGCGTACGCGTCGAGCAGCAGCAGGACCAGCCCGAGGCAGGCGATCACCTCGGCGGTAGCCGACAGCGCACGGCGCAGCAGGAGCGCGGGAACGGCGAGCGCGGTGAGGGTCAGCGCGCCCAGGACCGCGGACCGGCCGCCGATGCCGAGCTGTCCCCAGTTGACGACGGTGAAGGCGGTCACCGCGACGGCGAGCAGGGCGCCGCCGAGGGAGAGCAGCAGATTCTGCGCGCTCGGCGGTGACGTCTCACGGACGGGACCCGCGACGGGACGCGCGAACGGAACCGCGAAGGGACCCGCGGCCGGACCGGGGCGCGGGCCCCAGCCGGGCGGCGGCGGTGGGTAGGCCACCGGGCGCGCCGCGGCGAGCAACTGGGCCCGGCGGCCCAGGAGACGGCCGCGTTCCGCGTCGACCGCGGCGAGCGCGGTCCCGACCGCCCGTAGCTCCGCGGCGATCTCGCCGGTGAGCGGCAGCGCGCAGCGCGGGCACACCGGTACGGGCATCGCCGGGTGCGGAAACGTTCCGCAGGCCGGGCATTGGGCGGGTGGCGGTAGGGGCTCCATACCGATGGAGTGTGGCGTGGACCACGAGATCCGTCATCCGGGCCGGTACTCAGAACGTGCCTGAGTACCCACACTGGCTTCCATGGACTGGAGCCGTTACCGCTTCCGCACCACCTGGCGTCTCGGCGCCCGCCCCGATGCCGTCTACGCCGTTCTGGAACGTCCCGACGAGTACCCGTCGTGGTGGCGGCAGGTGCGCGAGGTGCGGCGCACCAGCGAGACCACCGGCACCCTCCGGTTCCGTTCCGTGCTCCCGTACGACCTGGTCGTCGACGCGCGCGAGTCGCGCCACGACGACGCCGCCGGAGTGCTGGAGGTGACGATGACCGGGGACCTGGAGGGCTGGGTCCGCTGGACGGTGACGGCCGACGGCGGCGGCACGCGGCTGCTCTTCGAGGAGGACGTGGTCGTCCGCAAGCCCCTGATGCGGCGCCTCGCGGTGCCGTGCCGGCCGTTCTTCCGGGCCAACCACGCGCTGATGATGCGCCAGGGGCGGCGGGGGCTGCGGGACCGGCTCGTGGCCGGCCCGGCCGGGAATGGCGTTTGAACGGACGGGCCCGCGCCCTGTATTGTTCGGGACGTCCCGGGCGATTAGCTCAGCGGGAGAGCACTTCGTTCACACCGAAGGGGTCACTGGTTCGATCCCAGTATCGCCCACAGCAGGGAAACCGGCCGGTCCTCATGGACCGGCCGGTTTCGTGCGTGACGGGCGCCGCGCGGGTCCTGGCGCTCAGGCGGCAGGGGGCCGTGCGCGCTGCGCGGGGATCATCGGCGCGGGCCGCAGCGGCCAGGACGGGTCGCAGCGTTCCGGCGTACCGTTCCTGGCGAAGTAGGCCTGCAGGCCGCGGGCTTGGCCCGCGTGCCACGCCGTCTGGCGTTCGTGCAGCTCGGCGGGGCCGAGCTCGGCGAGCCGCTCCGCGAAGCGGCGGCCTATCGCCCGGGCCAGCTCCAGGGACGCCGTCGCGTCCGCCGCGGCGTCATGCGCGTCCGCCAGCTCGACGCCGTAATGCGCGCACAGGTCGGTGAGGGTGCGCCGGCCCTTGCGGTAGCGGTCCAGCGCCTTGTCGAGCACCCGGGGGTCCAGGACGCACAGCGCCGCCCCGTCCAGCCGGCCGTGCAGCGTTCCGCCGCGGTGCCGTTTCAACTCCCGGTCCAGCAGCGTGAGGTCGAACGGCGCGTTCATCACCACCAGCGGCACCGACCGGGCCGCCCGGCCGGCGAGCGCCTGCGCCATCTCCTCGACGACCGGACCCGGCCGGCGGCCGTGCCGCCGCAGGAAGGCGTCACTGAGTCCGTGTATGGCTCGCGCGCCCTCCGGCACGGGCACACCCGGGTCCACCAGCCAGCGCAGGACACGGGGTTCGGCGCCGGGAGTGTCCTGCTCCACGAGGGCCCCGGAGACTATGCGGTCGTGCTCCACGTCCACGCCGGTGGTCTCGGTGTCGAAGGAGGCCAGTGGTCCGTCGTACCAGCGAGGCATGGGGTACTCCCAAGGATGTCGGGGAGGTTGACGGGCGGTCAGATCTGCCGCCCCTGAGCGGTATGTACCCGTAACTCGTGGTCACTGAACCGCAACTGTTTGCGACCCTCCGCTGGTGGAGAAGACACAGGTGACGGATACGCACTGACAACGCACGGCTCGGAAGGCACGGAAGAGCGATGGCGCTCACGCAGCCCGCCCCGGGCGAGCCGACGGCCGAGCGGGCCACACCGCTCAGGGGAGGGCTCGCCACCACCAGTTGCATGGAGACCCTGCAGGTGGGGTATTTGCACGCGGTCGCGGCGGCGGCCGGCTGCTCGCTCGCCCAGCCCTTCCCGGACAACGGCATCGACTGGCATCTCAGCCACAGTTCGCGCGCGCACGCCGTCGACGACGAGGTGACGATAAAGGTGCAGCTCAAGTGCACCTACCAGGTCGCCCCGCATCCGGCGGGGCCGACCTTCGGCTTCACGCTGGAGAACGAGCACCTGGTGAAACTGGCCAGGACCCCGGCGTCGGTGCACAAGATCCTGGTGGTGATGCTCGTGCCGCGCACGCAGGACGAGTGGCTGGCGGCCGGGCACGACCGGCTGGAACTGCGGCACTGCTGCTACTGGACGAACCTGGCCGGCGTCGCCGTGACGGGCAAGCGCAAGACCACAGTGCGGATACCGACCGCGCGGATCTTCGACGACCGTGCGCTGTGCCAGATCATGGCGCGGGTCGGGGCGGGAGGAAGACCGTGATGCACCGGCCCACCGACACCGATGAGCCCGTTCTGCCCGACCCCGAGCGGGTCGACCCCGCGGTACTGACCGCGCTGCTCGTCCGGCACGGCTGGGAGCGGCGCGGCGGCGCCCCCGGCCGCTACAGCCGCTGGACCCCGCCCGGCAGCGCCGTCCGGCTCCAGGACGCGGGGGCGGACGCCGGCCGGCCGACGGGGAACGGCACCGGCACCAGCCTGCTCGTCCCCGAGGGCCGTCCGCGCCGCGGCCGGACCACGGACCCGGGCTACGCGGACAACACCGACCTGCTCGGTGAGGCGCTCACCGCACTCGCGCGCTCCGCCGCCCCGTCCGCCCGCGAGGTGCTGCTCGCCCTCACCGTCCCCGGCGACGAGATCCGCTGGCGGCGCGAGGTGCCGCGGATCGGCGAGGCGGTGCCGTGGACCACCGCCGAGCAGCTGCGGGCCGGCGCCCGGGCGATGCTGCTGGCCGCCGCGCGCGCCGCCCGGCAGACCGCCGGGTACTTCGGCGAGCGGCACGGGCCGCATGCCGCGGGCTTCCTGGAACAGGTCCTGGTCGGGCCGGTGACCGGCGGCCATCTGCTCACCGCGTACGCCCCCGTCCCCGAGGGCGGCGCGGGCCCGGTCGGTGCTGCGGGCGCTGCAGGCGGCCCGGGACGCGGTGGACCTCCAGCGCGCCACCGGCGGGATGGAGGCGTTCGACGCCGCGGTCGACCTCGGCGTCTGCCATGAGCTGGCCGAGGCGCTGGTCCGGCTGGTGCGCGGCACCGAGGGCATGGAGGTGGCGCTCGCCTGGTCACCGGCGGCCGGTCCGCCCGGCGGCTTCGCGAGCCGTCCCGAGCCGGTGGAGTTCTCGCCCGGTGACCTGCCGGCCCTGGAGGCGGCGAGCGCCCGCTATCTGCGCCGCGAACCGTCGGTCCCGGTCCGGGTGACGGGCACCGTCGTCCGGCTGCGCCGGCCCACCCCGTCCGGCGGCGGTTCGGTCCGGCTCCGGGTCCTCGCCGGCGCCGACGTCCGCCAGGTCCGGGTCCGGCTGGACGAGGCGGAGTACCGTATCGCCGCCCACGCCCACCTGGTCGGACTGCCGATCCGGGTCAGCGGACGGCTGGAGAGCCGCGGCGGCTTCCGCCGGCTCACCGAGGCCGTCGGCGTCACCCCGGTCCAGGTGGACGAGGCCGAACGGGACCGGCTGCTGAAGTCGCTGCACGGCGGCGTCGACACCTTCGAGGACGCCTGCGGCGGAGACTCCTGACGCGGGAACGGCCTCTCGGTCGCTCACCGCCCCCCATCACTTCGCGGCGGACCCGCCGGGCTCGGTACGATTCACCCGTGCGGCATCCGCCGCCGTGCGGTATTGAGTCATGGGAGAGAACCGGTGTCAGACGTCCGTGTGATCATCATTCGCGATTCCGTTGAGCGGGAAGAGCGGGTGGTCACGACCGGGACGACCGCCGGAGAGCTCTTCGACGGCGACCGCAGCATCGTCGCCGCGCGCGTCGCCGGCGCGCTGAAGGACCTGGCGTACCCGGTCGCCGACGGCGACGAGGTCGAAGCCGTCCCCCTGACCAGCGAGGACGGGCTGAACATCCTGCGGCACTCCGCCGCGCATGTCATGGCCCAGGCCGTGCAGGAGCTGTTCCCGTCGGCGAAGCTCGGTATCGGCCCGCCCATCAAGGACGGCTTCTACTACGACTTCGACGTCGAGACCCCCTTCACCCCGGAGGACCTCAAGAGCATCGAGAAGAAGATGCAGGAGATCCAGAAGCGTGGCCAGCGCTTCTCTCGCCGCGTGGTGAGCGACGACGACGCCCGCGAGGAACTGGCGGCCGAGCCGTACAAGCTGGAGCTGATCGGCCTCAAGGGCTCCGCCTCCTCCGACGACGGCGCGAACGTCGAGGTCGGCGCGGGCGAGCTGACCATCTACGACAACATCGACAGCCGCACCGGCGAGCTGTGCTGGAAGGACCTCTGCCGGGGCCCGCACCTGCCCAGCACCCGGCTCATCCCCGCCTTCAAGCTGATGCGCAGCGCCGCCGCGTACTGGCGCGGCAGCGAGAAGAACAAGCAGCTGCAGCGCATCTACGGCACCGCGTGGCCGTCGAAGGACGAGCTGAAGGCGTATCTGGAGTTCCTCGCCGAGGCCGAGAAGCGCGACCACCGCAAGCTCGGCTCCGAGCTGGACCTCTTCTCGATCCCCGAGGAGATCGGGTCCGGCCTGGCCGTCTTCCACCCGCGCGGCGGCGTCATCCGCCGGGTCATGGAGGACTACTCGCGCAAGCGGCACGAGCAGGAGGGGTACGAGTTCGTCTACACCCCGCACGCCACCAAGGGCGCGCTCTTCGAGAAGAGCGGGCACCTGGACTGGTACGCCGACGGCATGTACCCGCCCATGCAGCTCGACGAGGGCACCGACTACTACCTCAAGCCCATGAACTGCCCGATGCACAACCTGATCTTCGACGCCCGGGGCCGGTCCTACCGTGAACTGCCCCTGCGGCTCTTCGAGTTCGGCACCGTGTACCGGTACGAGAAGTCCGGTGTCGTGCACGGCCTCACCCGCGCCCGCGGCTTCACCCAGGACGACGCGCACATCTACTGCACCAAGGAGCAGATGGCGGACGAGCTCGACTCGACCCTCACCTTCGTGCTGAACCTGCTGCGCGACTACGGCCTGGAGGACTTCTACCTCGAGCTCTCGACCAAGGACCCGGAGAAGTTCATCGGGTCGGACGAGAACTGGGACGAGGCCACCGAGACGCTGCGCAAGGCCGCGGAGAAGCAGGGCCTCGAACTGGTCATGGACCCGGGCGGCGCCGCCTTCTACGGCCCGAAGATCTCCGTCCAGGCGCGCGACGCCATCGGCCGGACCTGGCAGATGTCGACCATCCAGGTCGACTTCAACCTGCCGGAGCGCTTCAACCTGGAGTACACCTCCGGCGACGGTTCCAAGCAGCGTCCGGTGATGATCCACCGTGCGCTCTTCGGCTCGATCGAGCGGTTCTTCGCGGTGCTCCTTGAGCACTACGCGGGTGCCTTCCCGGCCTGGCTGGCGCCGGTGCAGGCGACCTGCATCCCGATCGGTGACGCGCACGTCCCGTACCTGCAGGAGTTCGCCGCCAAGGCGAAGGCCCTCGGGCTGCGGGTCGACGTGGACGCCTCCTCGGACCGCATGCAGAAGAAGATCCGCAACGCCCAGAAGGCCAAGGTGCCCTTCATGATCATCGCGGGTGACGAGGACATGGAGGCCGGCGCGGTCTCCTTCCGCTACCGCGACGGCACCCAGAAGAACGGCGTGCCGGTCGACGAGGCCGTCGCCGAGATCGCCAAGGCCGTCGAGGACCGCGTCCAGGTCTGACACACGGCGTACGACCGCAGGCCCCTGGGGCGCGAGCGACTCGCACCCCAGGGGCCTGCGCGTTGCCGTGGGAACCGCCCCTGCGCCACGTGGCGGGACCCGGAAGTCCTATGCTGATCGGCATGACGAGTGAGCCGGAGCAGCAGATCGGAGTGGGTACGCAGGACGCGTTCCAGCGCCTGTGGACCCCGCACCGTATGGCGTACATCCAGGGTGAGAACAAGCCGACCGGCCCGGAGGCCGGCGACGGATGTCCGTTCTGCTCGATCCCGTCCAAATCCGATGAGGACGGCCTGATCGTCGCGCGGGGCGAGCACGTCTACGCGGTGCTCAACCTCTACCCGTACAACGGCGGCCACCTGATGGTGGTCCCCTACCGGCACGTCGCGGACTACACCGAGCTGGATCTGGCGGAGACCGCCGAGCTGGCCGGGCTGACCAAGCGCGCGATGACGGCGCTGCGCACCGCGTCCGGGGCGCACGGCTTCAACATCGGCATGAACCAGGGCGGGGCGGCGGGCGCGGGGATCGCCGCGCATCTGCACCAGCACGTGGTGCCGCGCTGGGGCGGCGACACCAACTTCATGCCGGTCATCGGGCACACCCGGGTCCTGCCGCAACTGCTGGCAGACACCCGCAAGATGCTCGCGGACGTCTGGCCGCACTAGTCCCTGCCGGGTGCGTCGTGGGTCGGGGGCCGGGACCTCCGGGGCAGGGGTCCGAAATCGACTATTTACGGGCCTGGCGGCCCACAAATAGCTCGGCAGCATTTCGAAACCCACCCCTGCGGCCCCGGCCCCCTTCCGTCCGGTGTGCCCATGATCCGCCGGACAGGCTTTACGCGTCGTACGCGTCCGCCTTGCGGGGTTCCGCGCCCTGGACCAGGCCGCTCAGCATCAGCGAGCGGTTGGTGAAGTGCGAGGTGTCGACGCCGTTCTCCTTCATGACGTGGATCGCCGCGGCGTGCACCGCGCGCAGCACCGGGGTCGCGGCGCGCAGCGCGTCGTCGGCCATGAAGCGGTGCTTCCACGGCTTGTCCGCCCAGGTGTGCCGGAGGCCGAACGGCTCGGGCAGTGCGAGCGTGCCGCCGAGGTGGTCCAGCACGCTGGGGAACCGGGTGAGCGGCGCGCGGGCCGCCAGCCGGACCACCTCGCCGGGGTGGATCAGCGGTAGCTGCACCGTGTGGGTCTCCCAGAACTTGACCGGGTGCGAGACGGTCTTGGAGTTGGGCGCCGGCGGTGCGGTGAAGATCGGGTGCACGGGGCCCAGCGCGTGGCCCGTCACCTCGACCCGCAGGGTCTGCGCCAGCACGGTCACCGTGACCATCAGCGTTATCACCAACTGGCCGTCCCACAGGACGAACTGGATGCCGAGGTAGTGCCGGTTGCCCTTGCCGAACTGCTGGTTGTTGCAGATCCGCTGGATCTCGAAGTCCTTGACGGTGAACGCCTCGACCTCGGCGCCGGTGGGCCGGGAGATGGCCTTGGCGTTCTCCCCGGTCGGGGCGACGACCCAGTGCCGTATCGACGCCTTGGGGAAGCCTCCGGTGTGCAGCGGGCCGCGCTCCAGCATCCGCAGTTTGTCGTGGATGGCGCGGATGACGTCCCAGCTGCGGAAGGGGTGGATCTCGGCGAGGCCGTCGCGTGGCACCAGCTCCTCGGCCATCTGCCAGCTGCCCCAGCGGGTGCCCATGCCCAGTATTCCCTTGGGGCCCGCATAGAAGACCACGTTGCTGTTCTGCTCGGCGGAGAGCTTCGCCAGGCTCTGCCGCAGCGTCTCCGCCCTGGTCTGGTTCGGGTTGCGCGGTACGGCCTCGGGGATCTTGGCGCCGACGCCGGTGCCGGAGACCAGGCCGGCCCAGCGCTCGCGCAGGTCCTTCGCGGTCTGCTCGCAGATGCGCTTGGCCCAGAACCAGCCCAGCACCGGTACGAGCATCATGACGCGCAGGTACTGGCGCCAGAACCCGGTCAGCGGCGGCTTGATGATGAGCAGGGCGGCGAACGCGACGACGATCAGCAGGATCACCGCGCCCAGCGGGCCCGCCTTCGAGTCCTGCGCCTTCGCCAGCGACCTGCGCAGCTGGAACGCGCCGAGCCAGATCAGCACCCCGGGCAGGAACAGCAGCCCGAAGACGGCCATCACGATCGTCAGCCGGTTGTCGCGCTCCTGCCGGATCCGGTTCGCGGCGAGACAGTGCTCGACGACGGACTGCGGTTCGGCACCGAAGGACTGCACGAGTTCGCCGCGCGCCGCGCCGAGCATCCGCACCTGGACGGAACGGGCGAACGCCTCACCGAGGTTGGGCTCGAAGAGCGAGAGCCGGGGAGGGGTGAAGACCGCGTCCTCGTTGGCCTTCCTGAGGTCCTCGACCGGGGAGTCCCGATAGGCCGCGGACGACAGGGCCTGGGTTGCGGCGGTGCCGCCCTCCGTACCGATCAGCGGGACCTGCGCCCCGGGGCTGAAGTCGAACCCCTTGCCGTCTGCCACTACCGCCCCCTCATTCCCCCACACGACCCCGCGGGCACAACGGCTCCACCGGCCCATTCCCCGCGAGCGGGGCCGTCACACTTCTGGAGCAATGCCCACAGTATCGGCGCGGCGGTCCGCGCGGGGTGCACACGGACCGCCGACCGGCCTTCCTGCGGCGTTACTTGGCGGAATCCGCCTGTTCCCTGAGCTTGGCCGCGAGCGGCGGGGGCATCGGCTCGTGGCGGGCGTACGCGCGGCTGAAGCGGCCGGTGCCGTGCGACAGGGACCGCAGGTCGACGGCGTACCGGCCGATCTCGATCTCCGGCACCTCGGCCCGCACCAGGGTGCGGCCAGGACCGGCCGGTTCGTTGCCCAGGACCCGGCCGCGCCGTCCGGAAAGATCGCTCATCACCGAACCGACGTAGTCGTCGGAGACCAGCACCCCGACCTCGACGACCGGTTCCAGCAGGTCGATCCTGGCCCCGGCGGCCGCCTCCCGCATGGCGAGCGCCCCGGCGGTCTGGAACGCGGCGTCGGAGGAGTCCACCGAGTGCGCCTTGCCGTCGGTGAGGGTGACCCGGATGTCCACCACCGGGTGGCCGAGGGCCACACCCCGGGCGGCCTGCGCGCGGACGCCCTTCTCCACCGACGGGATGAACTGCCGCGGTACCGCGCCGCCGATCACCTTGTCGACGAACTCGATGCCGGAGCCGGCCGGCAGCGGATCGACCTGGATCTCGCAGATCGCGAACTGGCCGTGCCCGCCGGACTGTTTGACGTGCCGGCCGCGCGCGGTGGCCTGCTCACCGAACGTCTCGCGCAGCGACACCCGGTGCTGCACGGCGTCCACCTGGACCCCGTAGCGGCTGCGCAGCCGTTCCAGCGCGACATCGGCATGCGCCTCGCCCAGGCACCACAGGACCACCTGCCGGGTGTCCGGGTTCTGCTCGAGACGCATCGTGGGATCCTCGGCGACGAGCCGCGCCAGACCCTGCGAGAGCTTGTCCTCGTCGGCCTTGCTGTGCGCCTGGATGGCCACCGGGAGCAGCGGGTCGGGCATCACCCACGGCTCCATGAGCAGCGGCCGGTCCTTGGCCGAGAGGGTGTCGCCGGTCTCGGCGCGGGTCAGTTTGGCGACGCAGGCCAGATCGCCCGCGACACAGCTCGCCACCCCGCGCTGCTGCTTGCCGAAGGGCGAGGACAGCGCGCCCACCCGCTCGTCCACGTCATGGTCCGCGTGCCCGCGGTCCTCCATGCCGTGCCCCGAGACATGGACCGTCTCGTCCGGCCGCAGCGTCCCGGAGAAGACCCGCACCAGGCTGATCCGCCCGACGTACGGGTCGGAGGAGGTCTTCACCACCTCGGCGGCGAGCGGCCCGTCGGGATCGCAGGTCAGCGGCGGGCACGGGCCACCCTGCAGGGCGCTCACCGGTGGCGCCTCGCGCTCCAGCGGGGTCGGGAAGCCGCCGGTGATCAGTTCCAGCAGCTCCAGGGTGCCGAGCCCCTGCCGGGCGCCGTCGGCCGCGGGGGCGGCGGCGAGCACCGGGTGGAACGTGCCGCGGGCGACCGCCCGTTCCAGGTCCTCGGTGAGGGTCTTGAGGTCCAGTTCCTCGCCGCTGAGGTAGCGGTCCATCAGGGTCTCGTCCTCGCTCTCGGCGATGATCCCCTCGATGAGCCGGTTGCGGGCCTCCTCGATCAGCGGCACCTCCCCGGGCTCGGGGGCCCGCTCGGTCCGCTCGCCCGTCGAGTAGTCGAAGACCCGCTGCGACAGCAGCCCGATCAGCCCGGTGACCGGGGCGTGCCCGTCCGGGCCCTGCTCGCCGTGCAGCGGCAGGTACAGCGGCAGCACCGACTCGGGGGAGTCGTCGCCGAGGACCCGGGCGCACAGCGCCGTCATCTCGTCGAAGTCGGACCGGGCCGCCTCCAGATGCGTCACCACCACGGCCCGCGGCATCCCGACCGCCGCGCACTCGTCCCACACCAACCGGGTCGCGCCGCCCACGCCCGAGGCGTCCTGCGCCGCCGAAACGACGAAGAGGGCCGCGTCCGCTGCTCGCAGACCGGCCCTCAACTCCCCGACGAAGTCGGCGTATCCGGGAGTGTCCAGCAGATTTATCTTGATATCGCCCCAGAGGACCGGCACAAGTGACAGCTGCACCGACCGCTGCTGCCGCTGCTCGATCTCGTCATGATCGGAGATCGATCCGCCGTCCTCCACCCGCCCTGCCCGGTTCACCGCGCCGGTTGCCAGCGCCAGGGCCTCGACGAGTGTGGTCTTGCCCGCTCCGCTGTGGCCGACCAGCACCACATTGCGCACCTTCTCGGGCCGGCCGGCCGCCGGTGCCCTTCCGGCGGCTCCTGGATGTACGTCTCTCCTGTCGGCTGCTCCACCCACGGGTCTCGCCTCCATGTCCGTCACTGCATGGGGGACCGCGCCCTCTGCAGGGGCACAAACGCGCAACGTCACGGGAGACCGCACCGGAGGTGCCCCGGGACGGGGTACAAAGGGAGGGTTTCCGGCGACGCCCGCGGTTATCCGACCTTCCCACGGCGGTCACGGTGCGTCCATACGTCGTACGTCCCCAGGGTACCGGCGGGTGCCTCCCGCATACGGACGACGAGGGCTGGCTACGATGGGCCGTCCAGTGGCCGACCGGGCCAGCCGACATCCACCGATCCATCCGGGAAGGCCATGCTGAACAAGTACGCGCGTGCATTCTTCACGCGTGTTCTCACGCCGTTCGCCTCGTTCCTGCTGCGCATCGGGGTCACCCCCGACGCGGTGACCCTCATCGGCACCGGGGGAGTGATGGCGGGTGCGCTGGTCTTCTACCCCATGGGCGAGTTCTTCTGGGGCACCGTCGTCATCACCCTGTTCGTCTTCTCGGACCTGGTCGACGGGAACATGGCGCGGCAGTCCGGGGTGTCCAGCCGATGGGGCGCCTTCCTCGACTCCACCCTCGACCGGGTCGCCGACTCGGCGGTCTTCGGCGGGCTCGCGCTCTGGTACGCCGGGGGCGGTGACGACCTCGTGCTCTGCGCGGTGACGATCTTCTGCCTCGCCAGCGGCCAGGTGGTGTCCTACACCAAGGCCCGCGGTGAGGCCATCGGCCTGCCGGTGAACGTCAACGGGCTGGTGGAGCGTGCCGAGCGGCTCGTCATCACCCTCGTCCTGTGCGGTCTCGCCGGGCTGCACAAGTTCGGCGTTCCCTATATCGAGTGGCTTCTGCCGATCGCGCTGTGGGTCGTCGCCGCGGGCAGCCTGGTGACCCTGATCCAGCGGGTCGTCACCGTGCGCCGAGAGGCGGCGGAGGCCGACGCGGCCGACGCCGTCGCCGGTGCGAACGGGGGCGGCGCCGCGTGAAGGACCGGTTGATCGACGGCCTCTACGGCCTGGGCTGGAGTGCGGTGAAGAAGCTGCCGGAACCGGTGGCGAACGCCCTCGGCCGGCAGATCGCCGACCTGGTCTGGCGGCGGCGCGGCAAGGGAGTGCTCCGGCTGGAGTCCAACCTCGCCCGTGTCGTGCCGGACGCGGACGAGGCCCGGCTGCGCGAGCTGTCCCGGGCCGGAATGCGCTCCTACCTGCGGTACTGGATGGAGTCCTTCCGGATGCCCTCCTGGGACCGGGACCGCTTCCGCACCGGCGTCGACATCCAGGACGCGCACATCCTGAAGGACGGCCTGGCCGCCGGGAAGGGCGTCATCCTGGCGCTGCCGCACATGGGCAACTACGACCTGGCCGGCGCCTGGGTGACCACCAAGATCGGCGTCCCGTTCACCACCGTCGCGGAACGTCTCAAGCCCGAGACGCTGTACGACCGGTTCGTGGCCTACCGCGAGGGACTCGGCATGGAGGTACTGCCGCACACCGGCGGCTCCGCCTTCGGCACCCTCGCCCGCCGGCTGCGCGCGGGCGGCCTGGTCTGCCTCGTCGCCGACCGCGACCTGTCCGCCTCGGGCATCGAGGTGAAGTTCTTCGGCGAGGCCACCCGGATGCCCGCCGGCCCCGCGATGCTCGCGCAGCAGACCGGCGCGCTGCTGCTGCCGGTCACCCTCTGGTACGACGACTCGACGATCATGCGGGGCCGGATCCACCCGCCGGTCGAGGTCCCCGAGCTCGGGGAACGGGCCGAGAAGGCCGCGGTCATGACCCAGGACCTCGCCGACGCCTACGCCTCCGGGATCGCCGAGCACCCCCAGGACTGGCACATGCTCCAACGGCTGTGGCTCGCCGATCTCGAAGCGCGTCCGAACAGTTCCGGAACGGAGAAACTTTGAGGATCGGGATCGTCTGCCCGTACTCCTGGGACGTCCCCGGCGGCGTCCAGTTCCACATCCGCGACCTCGCGGAGCACCTGATCAAGCTCGGCCACGAGGTCTCCGTGCTCGCGCCCGCCGACGACGAGACGCCGCTCCCGCCGTACGTGGTCTCCGCGGGCCGCGCCGTCCCCGTGCCGTACAACGGCTCGGTGGCCCGGCTCAACTTCGGCTTCCTGTCCGCCGCGCGGGTGCGCCGCTGGCTGCACGACGGCGGCTTCGACGTCATCCACATCCACGAACCGACCTCGCCGTCCCTCGGCCTGCTGGCCTGCTGGGCGGCCCAGGGGCCGATCGTCGCGACCTTCCACACCTCCAACCCGCGCTCGCGGGCCATGATCGCCGCCTATCCGATCCTGCAGCCCGCGCTGGAGAAGATCCGCGCGCGCATCGCGGTGAGCGAGTACGCCCGGCGCACCCTGGTGGAGCACCTCGGCGGCGACGCGGTGGTCATCCCCAACGGCGTGGACGTCGACTTCTTCGCCACCGCCGAGGCCGAGCCGAAGTGGCAGTCGGAAGGGGCGCGCAGCACGGCCCTGGACGGCGTGCCGCGGCCGGGCGGGACGATCGGGTTCATCGGCAGGATCGACGAGCCGCGCAAGGGCCTGCCCGCCCTGATGCGGGCCCTGCCGAAGATCATCGCCGAACGCCCGGACACCCGGCTGCTGGTCGCCGGAAAGGGTGACGAGAAGGAAGCCGTCGAGGCCCTGCCGGAACACCTGCGCGGCCAGGTGGAGTTCCTCGGCATGGTCAGCGACCGGGACAAGGCCCGGCTGCTGCGCAGCGTCGACCTGTACGTGGCCCCCAACACCGGCGGCGAGAGCTTCGGCATCATCCTCGTCGAGGCGATGTCGGCCGGCGCCCCGGTGCTCGCCAGCGATCTGGACGCCTTCCGCCAGGTCCTGGACGGCGGTGCGGCGGGCGAACTGTTCCCCGTCGAGGACGCCGACGCGCTCGCGGCCGCCGCGGTGCGGCTGCTCGGTGACCCCGAGCGCCTCGCGGAGCTGCGGGAACTGGGCAGCAGGCACGTCCGCCGCTTCGACTGGAGCACGGTCGGCGCCGACATCCTGTCCGTCTACGAGACGGTGACGGAAGGCGCCACCGCCGTCGCCACCGACGAACGCGTCGGCCTGCGAGCCCGCCTGGGGCTCGCCCGGGACTGAAGTACCCGGCGCGACGGTAGCCTTGCCGCCCGTGACCACCTTCATCTGGGTCGCGGTGGCTGTCGTTGCCATCGGCCTGTACCTGAGCTGGACCGCGGGCCGCCTTGACCGGCTGCACGCCCGTATCGACGCCGCCCGTGCCGCCCTGGACGCGCAGCTGCTGCGCCGCGCCTCGGTGGCCCAGGAGCTCGCGACGTCCGGGGTGCTGGACCCGGCGGCGTCCATCGTCCTCTACCAGTCCGCGCACGCCGCCCGGCAGGCCGAGGACGAGCACCGAGAGGTGGCCGAGAGCGAGCTGAGCCAGGCGCTGCGCGCGGTCTTCGCCGAACCGGACGCCGTCGAGGCGGTGCTGGCCGCGCCCGGCGGCGAGGAGACCGTCGGCGAACTGACCCAGGCCGTACGCCGGGTGCCGATGGCCCGCCGCTTCCACAACGACGCGGTCCGGGCGGCGCGGGCGGTGCGCAGGCACCGGGTCGTGCGCTGGTTCCGGCTGGCCGGCCACGCGCCCTTCCCGCTGGCCTTCGAGATGGACGACGAGCCACCGATGGCGTTCACAGCGGACGGCGCGGCAGGCCACTGACCCCGGATTGGCCCTTTTCCGGCCAGGTGGACCGGTTCAGGATGGGTACAACGCACCATTCGTCATCGAGTGAGGTCATACCGTGTCCACCACCCCCGCCACCGCCCAGAACCCCGAGACCGGCACCGCGCGCGTCAAGCGCGGTATGGCCGAGCAGCTCAAGGGCGGCGTGATCATGGACGTCGTCAACGCCGAGCAGGCGAAGATCGCCGAGGACGCCGGCGCCGTCGCGGTCATGGCCCTGGAGCGGGTGCCCGCCGACATCCGCAAGGACGGCGGCGTGGCCCGTATGTCCGACCCGGACATGATCGACGGCATCATCAACGCGGTGTCCATCCCCGTCATGGCGAAGTCCCGTATCGGCCACTTCGTCGAGGCCCAGGTCCTGCAGGCGCTCGGTGTCGACTACATCGACGAGTCCGAAGTCCTGACCCCGGCCGACGAGGTCAACCACAGCGACAAGTGGGCCTTCACCACCCCCTTCGTCTGCGGCGCGACCAACCTGGGCGAGGCCCTGCGCCGGATCGCCGAGGGCGCGGCCATGATCCGCTCCAAGGGTGAGGCCGGCACCGGCAATGTCGTCGAGGCCGTGCGCCACATGCGCCAGATCCGCACCGACATCCGCCGCCTCGGCACCCTGGACGAGACCGAGCTGTTCGTCGCCGCCAAGAACCTCCAGGCCCCGTACGAGCTGGTCAAGGAGGTCGCGGGCCTCGGCAAGCTGCCCGTCGTGCTCTTCAGCGCCGGCGGTGTGGCCACCCCGGCGGACGCCGCCCTGATGATGCAGCTCGGCGCCGAGGGTGTCTTCGTCGGCTCCGGCATCTTCAAGTCCGGCGACCCGGCGCAGCGCGCCGCCGCCATCGTGAAGGCCACCACCTTCTACGACGACCCCAAGGTCATCGCGGATGTCTCGCGCGGTCTGGGCGAGGCCATGGTCGGCATCAACTGCGACACCCTCCCCGAGTCCGAGCGCTACGCCAACCGCGGCTGGTAACCGGACCGTGAGCGCCATACCCACCATCGGCGTACTGGCCCTGCAGGGCGATGTACGCGAACACCTCGCGGCGCTCACCGCCGCCGGCGCACAGGCCGTGCCTGTGCGCCGGCCGGCCGAGCTCGCCGGGATCGACGGCCTGGTCATCCCCGGCGGCGAGTCCACCACGATGTCCAAGCTGGCGGTCATCTTCGGCATGCTGGAGCCGCTGCGCGAGCGGGTCGCGGCCGGCATGCCGGCCTACGGATCCTGCGCGGGCATGATCATGCTCGCCGACAAGATCCTGGACGGCCGGGACGACCAGGAGACCATCGGCGGCATCGACATGATCGTGCGCCGCAACGCCTTCGGGCGGCAGAACGAGTCCTTCGAAGCGGCCGTGGAGATCACCGGTATCGGCGGCGGCCCGGTCGAGGGCGTCTTCATCCGCGCCCCGTGGGTCGAGTCGACCGGCGAGCGGACCGAGGTACTGGCCCGGCTCGAGGACGGCACCGTGGTCGCCGTACGCTCCGGAAACCTGCTGGCCACCTCGTTCCACCCCGAGCTGACCGGCGACCACCGGGTTCACGAGCTCTTCGTCGACATGGTGCGCATCGCGGGCTAGCCCGACCCCGGTAGGATCTCTTCTGTTCATTTCTACTGGCGACGTTGTAAGGAGCTGGCGATGTCCGGCCACTCTAAATGGGCTACCACCAAGCACAAGAAGGCCGTGGTTGACGCCAAGCGCGGCAAGCTGTTCGCCAAGATGATCAAGAACATCGAGGTGGCGGCGCGCATGGGTGGCGGTGACGTCTCCGGTAACCCGACCCTTTACGACGCCATCCAGAAGGCGAAGAAGAGCTCGGTCCCGAACAAGAACATCGACAGCGCGGTCAAGCGCGGTGCCGGTCTGGAAGCCGGCGGCGCCGACTACCAGACGATCATGTACGAGGGCTACGGGCCGAACGGTGTCGCGGTGCTCATCGAGTGCCTCACCGACAACCGCAACCGCGCGGCCTCCGACGTCCGGGTCGCGATGACCCGCAACGGCGGCGCCATGGCGGACCCGGGCTCGGTCTCGTACCTGTTCAACCGCAAGGGCGTCGTCATCGTCCCCAAGGGTGAACTCTCCGAGGACGACGTGCTGGGCGCCGTGCTGGACGCCGGGGCCGAAGAGGTCAACGACCTCGGCGAGTCCTTCGAGGTCATCAGCGAGGCCACCGACATGGTCGCGGTCCGTACCGCGCTCCAGGACGCGGGCATCGACTACGACTCGGCCGACGCCAACTTCGTCCCCACCATGCAGGTGGAGCTCGACGAGGACGGCGCCCGCAAGATCTTCAAGCTGATCGACGCGCTGGAGGACAGCGACGACGTGCAGAACGTCTTCGCCAACTTCGACGTGAGCGACGAGGTCATGGAGCAGGTCGACGCCTGATTCCGCGTTGTCAGCACCACGGGCCGGCGGGACACATCCCGCCGGCCCGTCGGCGTTGGCGGCGTTGTCGGTGGGAACGGCTAACCTGCAGGAACAGTTGACCGACAGGGCTTGAGGGGTGACGGGGTGCGGGTACTCGGCGTGGACCCGGGACTGACCAGGCTCGGCATCGGAGTCGTGGACGGCGTCCCCGGGCGCCCGTTGACGATGCTGGGCGTAGGCGTGGTGCGCACCCCGGCCGACGCGGATATCGGGCACCGACTCGTCCTCATCGAGCGCGGCATCGAGGCGTGGTTGGACGAGTACCGGCCGGAAGTCGTCGCCGTGGAGCGGGTGTTCAGCCAGCACAACGTCAGCACGGTCATGGGCACCGCCCAGGCCAGCGCCGTCGCGATGCTCTGCGCCAGCCGGCGCGGACTCCCCGTCCATCTGCACACCCCCAGCGAGGTCAAGGCCGCCGTCACCGGCAGCGGACGGGCGGACAAGGCCCAGGTCGGCGCCATGGTGACGCGGCTGCTGCGCCTGGACGCCCCGCCCAAGCCGGCCGACGCCGCGGACGCGCTGGCGCTGGCCATCTGCCACCTCTGGCGCGGTACCGCCACCAACCGTCTCCAACAGGCCATCGCCGCCCACCGGCCGGCACGAATCCAGGAGCCCCGAGCATGATCGCCTTCGTCAGCGGCCCGGTCGCCGCACTCGCCCCGGACGCCGCGGTCATCGAGGTGGGCGGCATCGGCATGTCCGTCCTGTGCACCCCGGGCACCCTCGCCACCCTCAGGACCGGGCAGCCGGCCAGACTCTCGACGTCGTTGATCGTCCGCGAGGACTCGCTCACCCTGTACGGCTTCGCGGACGACGACGAGCGGCTGGTCTTCGAGCTGCTGCAGACCGTCAGCGGCGTCGGCCCGCGCCTCGCGCAGACAATGCTCGCCGTGCACTCCCCGGACGCCCTGCGGATCGCGGTGGCCACCGGGGACGAGAAAGCGCTCACCGCCGTCCCCGGCGTGGGCAAGAAGGGCGCCCAGCGGCTCCTGCTGGAACTGAAGGACCGGCTCGGCGAGCCCGTCGGCCCCGGGGCGAACCGCGGGATCGGCAGCCCCGTCAGCGCTTCCTGGCGCGACCAGCTGCACGCGGCGCTCATCGGGCTCGGCTACGCCACCCGCGAGGCCGACGAAGCGGTCTCAGCGGTCGCGCCGCAGGCAGAGGCGGAGCTGGCCGGGGGCGGAGCGCCCAATGTGTCCGCACTGCTGCGAGCGGCCCTCCAGACCCTGAACCGCACCCGCTGAGGGCATGCCGCCGCACGGACACGATCCCCGCACCGACTGCCTGACGCCGCTACGACCCGACGAGCCCCGCACCCACGAGCCCCGCACCGACGACCCGAAAGTCCGACATGAACTGGGACGAGCCCGCACCCCCGACCGCCGGCGAGCTGCCGGACCGGCTGGTCGGCTCCGATGCCGACGGTGAGGACCAGGCCGTCGAGGCCGCGCTGCGGCCGAAGGACCTCGGTGAGTTCGTCGGGCAGGAACGGGTGCGGCAGCAGCTGGACCTGGTGCTCAAGGCCGCCAAGAAGCGCGGCGGCACCGCCGACCACGTGCTGCTCTCCGGAGCGCCCGGCCTCGGCAAGACCACCCTGTCGATGATCATCGCCGCCGAGATGGGCGCCCCGATCCGCATCACCTCGGGCCCGGCCATCCAGCACGCGGGCGACCTCGCCGCGATCCTCTCCTCCCTCCAGGAGGGCGAGGTGCTGTTCCTGGACGAGATCCACCGCATGTCCCGGCCCGCCGAGGAGATGCTCTACATGGCGATGGAGGACTTCCGGGTCGACGTGATCGTCGGCAAGGGTCCCGGCGCCACCGCCATCCCGCTGGAGCTGCCGCCCTTCACCCTGGTCGGCGCCACCACCCGGGCCGGCCTGCTGCCGCCCCCGCTGCGGGACCGCTTCGGCTTCACCGGCCACATGGAGTTCTACGCCCCCGCCGAGCTGGAACGCGTCATCCACCGCTCGGCCCGGCTGCTGGACGTCGAGATCGAGACGGACGGCGGTGCGGAGATCGCCGGCCGCTCCCGCGGCACGCCCCGTATCGCCAACCGGCTGCTGCGCCGGGTCCGGGACTACGCGCAGGTCAGAGCCGACGGCCGGATCACCCGCGAGATCGCCACGCAGGCCCTGGAGGTCTACGAGGTGGACGCCCGAGGCCTCGACCGGCTGGACCGGGCGGTGCTGCGCGCCCTGCTCCAGCTGTTCGGCGGCGGCCCGGTCGGTCTGTCGACACTGGCGGTCGCCGTCGGTGAGGAGCGCGAGACGGTCGAGGAGGTCGCCGAACCGTTCCTGGTCCGGGAGGGTCTGCTGGCGCGTACTCCCCGTGGCCGGGTGGCTACCCGGGCGGCCTGGACGCACCTCGGCCTGGTCCCGCCCCAGCAGCCCGGGGGCCCCGGCCAGGGTGGCCTGTTCGGACCGTGACGGCATGGGGACTCGCCCCCCAGGAACCCCAGTGCCATGCTGGGCGTTGTTTCACCGGCGAGGACTCGCTTAGACTCCGCCGACGCCCTTCCTCCGGAACGGCATACACCCCCGTAGATCAGGCCAGCCACCGCGGCCGTGCGAAGGAACGTTGTAAATCGTGAGTATCGGCTTGCTCCTCCCGTTCATCATCCTTATCGGTGCCATGTTCCTCATGACCCGGTCTGCCAAGAACAAGCAGCGGCAGGCGGCGACGATGCGGAACCAGATGGAACCGGGCTCCGGTGTCCGCACCATCGGCGGCATGTACGCCGTGGTGAAGGAAGTCAACGAGGACACCGTCCTCCTGGAGCTGGCCGACGGGGTGCACGCGCACTTCGCGAAGAACTCCATCGGCGCCGTCCTGGACCAGTCCGAGTACGACCGGATCGTGCACGGCATCGAGCCGGACGAGCTGGAGGACGGCTCCGAGGACACCGACGGGGACGCGGCCACCGATGAGGACGCCGTGACGGCCGAGGCCGCCGATGACGAGCGCATCGACCTGAGCAAGACGGAGGACGAGCCGAAGAAGGACGGCACCGACCCCAAGTAAGGGCGCGTCGGTCCGGACTCTCACATCACTTCGTGGCCACCCCACGGGCGCGCAGGCCCGGGGGCTGGTTGGACAGGGAGATACAAGAAGGTGGCAGCACCCAAGAAGGGCCGCAGGTCCTCGGGGAGTCAGGGGTACCCCGGGCGCGCCCTGGCCGCGATCCTGATCGCGCTCGTGGCGTTGACGGGGACGATGTTCCTCTCGCACAACACCAAGCCGCGACTGGGCATCGACCTCGCAGGCGGTGTCAGCATCACGTTGACCGCCAAGAGCGATCAGGCCGGCGCGGTCAACAAGACCAACATGAACACCGCTGTGAGCATCATCAACCAGCGTGTGAACGGTCTTGGTGTCTCCGAGGCGGAGGTGCAGACCCAGGGCGACAATCACATCATTGTCAACATCCCCAAGGGCACCGACCCCAAGCAGGCGCAGGAGCAGGTCGGCACGACCGCCCAGCTGTACTTCCGGCAGGTGCTCGCCGAGCAGGCGAACCCCCCGGCGGCCAAGACGCCGCCGGCGACGCCCACCCCGTCCGTGACCCCTTCGGCGACTCCGTCGGGCAAGCCCGGTACCAAGCCGACCGGTACGGCCACGCCGAAGAGCACGCCCTCGACGAAGGCCACTCCCTCGTCGAGCGCCACCACTCAGGGCCGCGCGGTCACCGACGGTCTGAAGGCCGACCCGGCCAAGGCGCCGACCCCGACGCCCACCCCGTCCGCGCCCCCGGCCGGCACGCTGGACAGCACGATTCCGGCCGATCTGCAGGCCAAGTTCACCGCCCTTGACTGCAACGACCCGAAGCAGCGGCTGGCCGCGAACCAGGGTGTCAAGCCGGAGAACAAGGTCGTCGGCTGCGGCGAGCGTGGCGACGGCAAGGACAAGATCTGGTACAAGTACGCGCTCGGCCCGGCCGTCCTCGACGGCAAGGACGTCTCCAAGGCCAGTGCGAAGTTCGACACCACGTCCGGCAACGGCTGGGTCGTCGACCTCAGCTTCACCGGCGGTGGCGCCAAGAAGTTCACGAGGGTCACCACGCAGCTCGCCGCCCAGCAGCCCCCGCTGAACCAGTTCGCGATCGACCTCGACGGCAACGTCGTCTCGGCGCCCTCGGTTTCGCAGGCCCTGCCCGGCGGCAGCGCGACGATCTTCGGCAGCTTCACCCAGACGTCCGCGACGAACCTGTCGAACGTCCTGTCCTACGGTTCGCTGCCGCTGTCCTTCGACATCAGCGACGTGACCACGGTCTCCGCCGCACTCGGCGGCGAGCAGCTGCGCGGCGGCCTCATCGCGGGCGCCGTCGGCCTCGCGCTGGTCGTGCTCTACATGCTGGCGTACTACCGGGGCCTCGGCCTCGTCGCGATCGTCAGCCTTCTGGTGTCGGCGGCACTCACCTACACGCTGATGTCCCTGCTCGGCCCGGCCATCGGCTTCGCGCTGAACCTGCCGGCCGTCTGTGGAGCCATCGTCGCCATCGGTATCACCGCGGACTCGTTCATCGTCTTCTTCGAACGGATCCGTGACGAGCTGCGCGAGGGCCGCTCGCTGCAGCCCGCCGTGGCCCGCGGCTGGCCGCGCGCCCGGCGCACCATCCTGGTGTCGGACTTCGTGTCCTTCCTGGCCGCCGCGGTGCTGTTCGCCGTCACGGTCGGCAAGGTCCAGGGCTTCGCGTTCACGCTGGGTCTGACCACCCTGCTCGACGTCGTGGTGGTGTTCCTCTTCACCAAGCCGTTGATGACGATCCTGGCCCGCAACAAGTTCTTCGCGGAGGGCCACAAGTGGTCCGGCCTCGACCCGAAGGGCCTGGGTGTCCAGGCCCCCATCCGCCGCGTCCGCCGCAGGACGAGCACCGAGACGAAGGAGGCCTGATGTCCAAGCTCGGTAATCTCGGACAGCTCGGACACCGGCTGCACCGTGGCGAGATCGCCTACGACTTCGTCGGCAAGCGCAACCTCTGGTACGGCGTCTCGATCCTGATCACGATCGTGGCCATCGCCGGCCTGGCGATCAACGGCCTCAAGCTCGGCATCGAGTTCTCCGGTGGCGCGGTCTTCACCACCGGCAAGACGCCGTACTCGGTCACCGACGTGCAGAACAAGATCGCCGGCCACACCGGCGGTCATGTCGCCACCGTGCAGAAGCTCGGCAACGGCGGCGTCCGGATCCAGGTCAGCGACATCTCCACCGAGGAGTCGAAGACCATTCAGGAGCAGGTCGCCACCGACCTCGGCGGCTCGACCAAGATCGACGCACAGATCGTCGGCCCCAGCTGGGGTGAGGAGATCTCGAAGAAGGCCTTCACCGGCCTGATCATCTTCATGATCCTGGTGGTGATCTATCTCGCCATCGCCTTCGAGTGGCGGATGGCCATCGCCGCCCTCGTCGCCCTGATCCACGACCTCACGATCACCGTCGGCGTCTACGCCCTCGTCGGTTTCGAGGTCACCCCGGGCACCGTGATCGGTCTGCTGACGATCCTCGGTTATTCCCTCTACGACACCGTCGTCGTCTTCGACGGTCTCAAGGAGACGACCCGCAGCATCACCAAGCAGACCCGCTACACGTACAGCGAGCTGGCCAACCGCAGCCTGAACCAGACCCTGGTGCGTTCCATCAACACCACGGTCGTCGCGCTGCTCCCCGTCGGTGCCCTGCTGTTCATCGGTGGCGGCATCCTCGGAGCCGGTGTCCTCAACGACATCGCGCTCGCGCTCTTCGTCGGCCTCACCGCCGGTGCGTACTCCTCGATCTTCATCGCGACCCCGCTGGTCGCGGACTTCAAGGAGCGCGACCCGGAGATCAAGGCCCTCAAGAAGCGTGTGCTGGCCAAGCGCAAGGCCGACGCCGCCAAGGGCGTGGACCCGGCCGACGAGGACCGGCGCGCCCGTGAGGACGTCGCCGCCGCCGAGGACGCCGAGGACGACGAGCCGGAGGACGGCGACCGTGCCGCCGCCGGCGGTGTGGTCGGCCAGCGTCCCCAGGCCGCCCGCAACCGTGGCAAGAACCGTCCTTCCGGGAAGCGGCGGTGACGGCGACCGCGGCCGGCGCCGAAGCGCTGCGCGAGCAGCTGCTCGGCCGGATCCGGGACGTGCCGGACTACCCGCAGCCGGGTGTGATGTTCAAGGACATCACCCCGCTGCTGGCCGACCCCGACGCGTTCAACGTCCTGGTGGACGCCCTGGCCGTGCTCTGCGCGCGCCATGGCGCCACCAAGGTCGCCGGACTGGAGGCGCGCGGGTTCATCCTCGCCGCCCCCGCGGCGGCCCGGGCCCACCTCGGCTTCGTGCCCGTGCGCAAGGCGGGCAAGCTGCCCGGCGCGACGCTGTCGCAGCGCTACGAGCTGGAGTACGGCAGCGCCGAGATAGAGGTGCAGCAGGACGCCCTCGCCCCCGGCGACCGGGTCCTGGTCATCGATGACGTGCTGGCCACCGGCGGCACCGCCGAGGCCTCGCTGGAGCTCATCCGGCGGACCGGCGCGGAGGTGGCCGGGGTCGCGGTCCTGCTGGAGCTCGGCTTCCTCAAGGGCCGCGAACGGCTCTCCACCGCCCTCGCGGGCGCCCCGCTGGACGCACTGATCATCGTCTGACACCACAGGCACAGCGCCCTGCGGCACCACAGCACCGCCCGGAGGCGGGCGCCCGGAACCCACCGGGCGCCCGCCTCCTGCCACAGATCGATACCATGGGTGCTCCCACCCGCGTGAGGAGTGCTCTTGCCAGACGAGGCCCAGCCGCTCGACGCCGAAGGCGGGGACGAAACCCCCGCCGGGAGCAACGGAGCCGCCCCCGAGCCGCCGACGCCTGCCGTCCGGCCCGTACGGACCCCCGCCAGCGCGACGCCGTCGCGCGCCGCAGGCTCCTCCAACCGCGTCCGCGCCCGCCTCGCCCGGCTCGGTGTGCAGCGGTCCAGCCCGTACAACCCGGTGCTGGAGCCGATGCTGCGGATCGTCCGGGGCAACGACCCGAAGGGCGACACCGCGCAGCTGCGCCAGATCGAGCGCGCCTACCAGGTCGCGGAGCGCTGGCACCGCGGAGTGAAGCGCAAGAGCGGCGACCCGTACATCACCCACCCGCTCGCGGTCACCACGATCCTCGCCGAGCTCGGCATGGACCCGGCCACACTGATGGCGGGACTGCTGCACGACACCGTCGAGGACACCGACTACAGCCTGGACGCGCTGCGCCGGGACTTCGGCGACCAGGTCGCGCTGCTCGTCGACGGCGTCACCAAGCTCGACAAGGTGAAGTTCGGCGAGGCCGCGCAGGCCGAGACGGTACGCAAGATGGTCGTGGCCATGGCCAAGGACCCGCGCGTCCTGGTCATCAAGCTCGCCGACCGCCTGCACAACATGCGCACCATGCGGTATCTCAAGCGGGAGAAGCAGGAGAAGAAGGCCCGCGAGACGCTGGAGATCTACGCCCCGCTGGCGCACCGGCTGGGCATGAACACCATCAAGTGGGAGCTGGAGGACCTCGCCTTCGCGATCCTCTACCCCAAGATGTACGACGAGATCGTGCGGCTGGTCGCCGAGCGCGCCCCCAAGCGCGACGAGTACCTCGCCGTCGTCACCGACCAGGTCCAGCAGGACCTGCGCGCGGCCCGGATCAAGGCGACCGTCACCGGCCGCCCGAAGCACTACTACAGCGTCTACCAGAAGATGATCGTGCGAGGCCGCGACTTCGCCGAGATCTACGACCTGGTGGGGATCCGCGTCCTCGTCGACACCGTCCGCGACAGCTATGCGGCGCTCGGGACCATCCACGCGCGCTGGAACCCGGTGCCCGGGCGGTTCAAGGACTACATCGCGATGCCCAAGTTCAACATGTACCAGTCGCTGCACACGACGGTCATCGGGCCCAGCGGAAAACCCGTCGAGCTGCAGATCCGCACCTTCGACATGCACCGCAGGGCCGAGTACGGCATCGCCGCGCACTGGAAGTACAAGCAGGACCCGGTCTCCGGCGCCTCGAAGGTGCGCACCGACACCCCGCGCAAGAGCGACGGCGACACCGTCAACGACATGGCGTGGCTGCGGCAGCTGCTGGACTGGCAGAAGGAGACCGAGGACCCGAGCGAGTTCCTGGAGTCGCTGCGCTTCGACCTCTCGCAGAACGAGGTCTTCGTCTTCACCCCCAAGGGCGACGTCATAGCGCTGCCGGCCGGCGCCACCCCGGTGGACTTCGCCTACGCGGTGCACACCGACGTCGGGCACCGGACCATAGGGGCCCGGGTCAACGGCCGCCTGGTGCCGCTGGAGTCGACGCTCGACAACGGCGACCTGGTGGAGGTCTTCACCTCCAAGGCCGCGAGCGCCGCCCCGTCGCGCGACTGGCTGGGCTTCGTGAAGTCCCCGCGCGCCCGGAACAAGATCCGCGCCTGGTTCTCCAAGGAGCGCCGCGAGGAGGCCGTCGAGCAGGGCAAGGACGCCATCGCGCGGGCGATGCGCAAGCAGAACCTGCCGATCCAGCGGGTCCTGACCGGCGACTCGCTCGTCACCCTCGCCCACGAGATGCGCTACCCGGACATCTCCGCGCTCTACGCGGCGATCGGCGAGGGGCACATCACCGCCCAGTCCGTCGTCCAGAAGCTGGTCGACGCGCTCGGCGGCGAGGAAGGTGCGACCGAGGAGATCGAGGAGGTCACCACCCCCTCGCGCAACCGCTCCAAGCGGCGGGCCAACGCCGACCCCGGCGTGGTCGTCAAGGGCGTCGACGACGTGTGGGTCAAGCTGTCCCGCTGTTGCACCCCGGTGCCCGGCGACCCGATCATCGGCTTCGTCACCCGGGGCAGCGGAGTCTCGGTGCACCGCACGGACTGCGTCAACATCGAGTCGCTGTCCCAGGAGCCCGAGCGGATCCTGGAGGTCGAGTGGGCGCCCACCCAGTCGTCCGTCTTCCTGGTCGCCATCCAGGTCGAGGCGCTGGACCGGTCGCGGCTGCTGTCGGACGTGACGCGGGTGCTGTCCGACCAGCACGTCAACATCCTGTCCGCCGCCGTGCAGACCTCCCGTGACCGGGTCGCGACCTCGCGTTTCACCTTCGAGATGGGCGACCCCAAGCACCTGGGGCACGTCCTGAAGGCCGTACGCGGCGTCGAGGGCGTCTACGACGTGTACCGCGTCACCTCGGGCCGTCAGCGCTGAGCCCGTACGCGAGCGGCCCCGGTACGGAAGATCCGTACCGGGGCAGCTTCGTCGCGCGGTGCGGGCCTCAGGGCCTGCTCAGCCGCCGAACTCCTCCAGGCCCTTCAGGGCCTGGTCCAGCAGGGCCTGCCGGCCCTCGAGCTCACGGGTGAGCTTGTCGGCCTTCGACGCGTTGCCCGCTGCCCGTGCCGCCTCGGCCTGGGTGCGCAGCTTGTCCACGGCTGCCTGGAGCTGACCCGTCAGACCCGCGGCGCGGGCCCGCGCCTCCGGGTTCGTCCGGCGCCACTCGTTCTCCTCCGAGTCCTGGATCGCGCGCTCGACCGCGTGCATCCGGGCCTCGATACGGGGCCGGGCGTCGCGCGGCACATGGCCGACGGCCTCCCAGCGCTCGTTGATCGCGCGGAACGCCGCACGGGCCGCCTTGAGATCCGTCACCGGAAGGATCTTCTCGGCCTCGATGGCGAGCTCCTCCTTGAGCGCGAGGTTCTCCCGCTCCTGGGAGTCGCGCTCGTTGAAGACCTCGGTGCGGGCCTGGAAGAACTGGTCCTGGGCGCCGCGGAAGCGGTTCCACAGGTCGTCCTCGGACTCGCGCTGCGCGCGGCCCGCGGCCTTCCACTCCGTCATCAGCTCGCGGTAGCGGGCGGCGGTCGGACCCCAGTCGGTGGAGTTCGACAGCGCCAGCGCCTCCGTGACCAGCTTCTCCTTGGCGCGGCGGGCCTCCTCGCGCTGGGAGTCCAGCGACGCGAAGTGCGCCTTGCGCCGCTTGGAGAAGACCGAACGGGCGTGGCTGAAACGGTGCCACAGCTCGTCGTCGGCCTTGCGGTCCAGGCGCGGCAGCGCCTTCCAGGTGTCCACCAGGGCGCGCAGCCGCTCGCCCGCGGTCCGCCACTGCTCGCTCTCGGCCAGCCCCTCGGCCTCCGCGACCAGCTCCTCCTTGGCCACCTTGGCCTCGTCGGTCGCCTTCGCCTTCGCGACCTTGCGCTCCTCGCGGCGCGATTCCACCAGCCCGACGAGTGCGTCCAGCCGTGTGGCGAGCGCCGCCAGGTCGCCCACCGCGTGCGCCTCGGTGACCGACGCCCGAAGGTGCTCGATCGCGGTCAGCGCGTCCTTGGGCGCGAGGTCGGTGGTCTTCACCCGCCGCTCGAGGAGGCCGATCTCGACGACAAGCCCCTCGTACTTGCGCTCGAAGTAGGCCAGTGCCTCATCCGGAGACCCCGCCTGCCACGAACCGACCTCCCGCTCCCCGTCGGCCGTACGCACGTACACGGTCCCCGTCTCATCGACGCGGCCCCATGGGTCGCTGCTCACAGCGCCTCCTCCACGTGATGCCCGGCCGCTTTCCGGCTCGCGGGCATCGTTCACAGTTTCCTCCGGCCGGGCTGCGCCCTGACCGGTCCAACGCCAACATAGGCGACCGGCGCCCCGGCTGTCCGCATCCAGCACACGCGAAATTTACCGCCGGGGCCCGGCTCATCAGGGGTTCACGACTGCTTCACGACCGCCTTGTTGATCACCACGGTCGCGTTCGGGGCGGTGTTCTGCTGGGCGTCGGGGGCCGCCGCGCCCGCCGCCGCGATCTTCTGCAGCACCTTCATGCCGTCGGCGCCGATGGTGCCGAAGGGCGTGTAGGACGCCGGCAGCGGGCTGTCCTTGTAGACCAGGAAGAACTGGCTGCCGCCGGTGTGCGGCTGCCCGGTGTTCGCCATCGCGATCGTGCCCGCCGGGTAGGTGCCCTTCGCGACGGCCGGGTCCTTGAGGTTCTCGTCCGGAATCGTGTAGCCGGGGCCGCCCTGGCCGGTACCGGTCGGGTCGCCGCACTGCAGGACGAAGATGTTGTCGGCGGTGAGCCGGTGGCACTTGGTGTGGTCGAAGAAGCCCTTGTCGGCGAGGAACTTGAACGAGTTCACGGTGGCCGGCGCCTTCGCCGCGTCCAGCGCCATCGCGATGTCACCGCAGGTGGTCTGGAGCGTGAAGGTGTACTTCGCGCTCTTGTCGATGTCCATCGCCGGCTCGGTCTTCCACTGCTGCTTCCCCGGGGTGCCCGCGCCCGGCTTGGCGCACGGGTCCGGCGCCTTGGAAGGCGTCGTGGCCGACGGACTGGCGGCCGCGTCGGTCTTCGACTTCTCCTTGCCGTCCAGGCTGCCCGTCGCGTACGCGGTGGCGCCGGCGGCCACCACGACGGCCACCACGGCGGCGATCACGCTGTTGCGCCGGCGGGCCTTGGACTGCTCCGCGGTCCTGCGCTGCTGCTGCCGCTCGAACTTCTCTCGGGCGAGCTGTCGCCGCCGCTGTTCCTTGGTGACCACTTCGCCGTCTCCCGGTCTTCTGCTTCAGTCTTCTCGAAAACGTCATCTCGAACGTGAATCCGCGTGCGGCAGATCTTCGCGCCCCACCCGGCCCGCAGTCCAGTACCCGCGCGCCACGCACAGGCGCACCTGCGGGACGATACGGGTTCGCCGCGGCCACTCCCGCGCCGGTAGGCTCGTGAGCTGCCGACACCTCCGCGGACGACAGAAGGACGAACGTGCTTATTGCCGGGTTCCCCGCCGGGGCCTGGGGGACCAATTGTTATGTGGTCGCCCCCGCCGCCGGTGAGGAGTGCGTGATCATCGACCCGGGTCACCAAGCGACCCAGGGCGTCGAGGACACGCTCGCCAAGCATCGCCTCAAGCCCGTCGCCGTCATCCTCACCCATGGCCACCTCGACCATGTGGCGTCCGTCGTGCCGGTCTGCGGGGCCCATGACGTCCCGGCCTGGATCCACCCCCGGGACCGCTACATGATGAGCGACCCGGAGAAGGCCCTGGGGCGCTCCATCGGGCAGCAGCTGCTGGGCGAGCTGACGATCGGGGAACCCGACGACGTCCGGGAGCTGACCGACGGCGCCGCCCTCGGGCTGGCCGGCCTGGAGTTCACCGTCTCGCACGCGCCGGGCCATACGAAGGGGTCGGTGACCTTCAGGCTTCCCGAGACCTCCGACGTGCCGTCGGTGTTCTTCTCGGGCGACCTGCTGTTCGCCGGCTCCGTCGGACGCTCCGACCTGCCCGGTGGCTCCGCGGACGAGCTGATGGAGTCGCTGGCGCGGGTGTGCCTGCCGCTCGACGACTCGACCGTGGTGCTGTCCGGCCACGGCCCCCAGACGACCATCGGCCGCGAGCGCGCCGCCAACCCCTACCTGGGGGAAGCGGCCCGCGGCTTCGGAGCCGGTTCACCGGCTCCGCGACGAGGATTGTGACAAGGCTTCCTGTGAGTACCTTCCAGGCCCCCAAGGGCACGTACGACCTGATCCCGCCGGACTCCGCGGCGTATCTCGCGGTGCGCGAGGCGATCTCCGCACCGCTCAAGCGGGCCGGCTACGGCTATATCGAGACCCCCGGGTTCGAGGCGGTCGAACTCTTCTCCCGCGGCGTCGGCGAGTCCACCGACATCGTCAGCAAGGAGATGTACACCCTCACCACCAAGGGCGGCACCACGCTCGCGCTGCGCCCCGAGGGCACCGCCTCCGTGCTGCGCGCCGCCCTGCAGAACAACCTGCACAAGCTCGGCAACCTGCCGGTCAAGCTCTGGTACTCGGGCTCGTACTACCGCTACGAGCGCCCGCAGGCCGGCCGGTACCGGCACTTCTCGCAGGTCGGCGCCGAGGCGATCGGCACCGAGGACCCGGTGCTGGACGCCGAGCTGATCATCCTGGCCGTCGACGCGTACAAGGCACTCGGCCTGAAGAACTTCCGGGTGCTGCTCAACTCGCTCGGCGACAAGGAGTGCCGTCCGGTCTACCGGGCCGCGCTCCAGCAGTTCCTGGCCGGTCTCGACCTGGACGAGGACACCGTGCGCCGGGCGGAGATCAACCCGCTGCGCGTTCTGGACGACAAGCGCGACGCGGTGCAGAAGCAGCTGACCGGTGCCCCCATGCTCCGTGACTACCTGTGCGAGGCGTGCAAGGAGTACCACGAGCAGGTGCGCGAGCTGCTGACGGCCGCGGGCGTGGCGTACGAGGACGACCCGAAGCTGGTGCGCGGCCTGGACTACTACACCCGCACCACCTTCGAGTTCGTGCACGGCGGTCTCGGCTCGCAGTCCGCCGTCGGCGGCGGCGGGCGGTACGACGGCCTGTCCGAGATGATCGGCGGCCCCGCGCTGCCGTCCGTCGGCTGGGCGCTGGGCGTGGACCGTACGGTGCTGGCGCTCAAGGCCGAGGGCGTCGAGCTCGAACTGCCCGCGACGACCGACGTGTTCGCCGTACCGCTCGGCGAGGAGGCGCGCCGCACGCTCTTCGGCACGGTCACCGAGCTGCGCCGGGCGGGTATCGCCACCGACTTCGCGTTCGGCGGCAAGGGCCTGAAGAACGCGATGAAGTCGGCGAACCGCGCCGACGCCCGCTTCGCGATCGTGGCCGGTGAGCGTGATCTGGCCGAGGGCGTGGTGCAGCTCAAGAACATGCGGAGCGGTGAGCAGACGGCGGTCGCCCTGGACGCGCTGGTCGCCACCCTCCAGGAGAAGCTGGCCTGACCCGCTGCTCCGACCTGCGGGGAAGGGCCCGGACAGCCGTCGCTGTCCGGGCCCTTCGCCCTGTGCGGGACGCGGGGTCAGATCAGCCCGTGCCGCATCGCGCTGGTGACCGGCCTTGTCCTCGGGACCGACCAGGGCGATGACCTCCGCCGGATCGCGCGGTCGCGGGTAGTACCGCGCGAAGTGCCGCACGCTCTCGCGGACGGTCAGCTCCGCCGGCGCCGACTCGTCCTGCCAGACGATGCCGACCCGTGAGCGCCAGGCGCGGCCGGCCAGGTCCGGGTCCTCGCCCAGCACGGTCACCTCGCCGCCGTCCCCCGACCGGTGCCCCTGCAGGATCTCGACCGTCGTGCTCTTGCCCGCCCCGTTGGGGCCCAGGATCCCGAACGCCTCGCCGCGTTCGATGTCGAGATCGACTCCGTCGACCGCGGTGACCTCGCCGTACCGCTTGTGGGGGCCCCGCACCCGCACCGCTTCGTTTCCCATGCCGGTAGGAATCCTCCCGGGCGGGCGCCGCGGGGGACGACCAGGAGGACACTCCCGTGTCCACCGTTCGATGGACCACCGGGCACCTGCGGGCCCTGCCACTGGTGCACAATGAAGGTCGCGCGGGATAACGACGGATCTACGGAACGGCGATATGACGACTTCGGCGCTCGACCAGACTCTCACCGACGGTGACCGCGAGACCGGGAACACCATCGGGACGGGACGTCCCTTCGCGTGGCTGCTGGTGATCTGCGGCGCGCTCGGCACGCTCGCGTCCTTCGTGATCACCTGGGACAAGTTCAAGCTCCTCGAAGACCCGAACTTCGTCCCGGGCTGCAGCCTGAACCCGATCATCTCCTGCGGCAACATCATGAAGAGCGAACAGGCCCACGCGTTCGGCTTCCCGAACCCGATGATCGGCCTGATCGCCTACCCGATCGTGGTTTGCGTCGGCGTCGGTGTGCTCGCGGGCGCCCGCTACCGGGGCTGGTTCTGGCTCGGCCTGCAGGCCGGCACCCTGTTCGGCGTCGGGTTCGTGACCTGGCTGCAGTACCAGTCGCTGTACAACATCAACTCCCTGTGCCTGTGGTGCTCCCTGGCCTGGGTCGTCACCATCGCGCTCTTCTGGTACACGGCCGTGCACAACATCAAGCACGGCATCATCAAGGTCCCGGCCGGGGTGCGTAGCGCGGTCCTGGAGTTCCACTGGGTCGTGCCGGTGCTCTGGTACGGCATCATCGCGATGCTGATCCTGACCCGCTGGTGGTCGTACTGGAAGACGCTCATCTGAGCCCGGGGGCCCGGTAGGCCCGCCGCACCCGTCCTCCGGGCGCGGCGGGGCCCGCGGCTACTGCGGGGTGACGTACGCCCCGCCGATGCCGCCGTCCACGAGGAACTCGCTCGCCGTCATGAAGCTGGAGTCGTCGCTGGCGAGGAACGCCACCGCGGCGGCGATCTCCGTCGGCTCGGCGAAGCGGCCCACCGGAATGTGCACGATCCGGCGGGCGGCGCGCTCCGGGTCCTTGGCGAACAGCTCCTGGAGCAGCGGGGTGTTGACCGGGCCGGGGCACAGCGCGTTGACCCGGATGCCCTCGCGGGCGAACTGCACGCCCAGCTCGCGGGTCATGGCCAGGACGCCACCCTTGGACGCCGTGTAGGAGATCTGCGAGGTGGCCGCGCCCATCTTGGCCACGAACGACGCGGTGTTGATGATCGAGCCCTTGCCCTGCCGCTGCATGTACGGCAGCACGGCCTTGCAGCACAGGTAGACGGAGGTCAGGTTGACCTCCTGGACCCGGCGCCAGGCGTCCAGGCCGGTGGTGAGGATCGAGTCGTCGTCGGGCGGCGAGATCCCGGCGTTGTTGAAGGCGATGTCGACCGATCCGTAGGTGTCGTACGCCGTCCTGAACAGCGCCTCGACCTGCTCGGGGTCGGTGACGTCGACCTTGACGAAGATCCCGCCGACCTCCTCGGCCGCGGCCTTGCCCGACCCCTCGTCGATATCGGCGACGACCACGTTCGCGCCCTCGGAGGCGAAGCGGCGTGCGGTGGCCAGCCCGATGCCGCTGCCGGCGCCGGTGATGACCGCGGTACGGCCGACGAGGCGGCGGCAGACTTCGGTGGTGGATGGCTCTGACATGCGCTGCTACTCCTCAGTGCTGATGAAGACGTTCTTGGTCTCGGTGAAGGCGGCGAGGGCGTCGGGGCCCAGTTCCCGGCCGAGGCCGGATTCCCCGAAGCCGCCGAACGGCGTCGCGTAGCGGACCGAACTGTGGCTGTTGACCGACAGGTTGCCCGCCGCGACCCCGCGCGACATCCGGAGGGCCCGGCCGAGGTCGCGGGTCCAGATCGAGCCGGACAGCCCGTAGCGGGTGGCGTTGGCGAGCCGCAGCGCGTCCGCCTCGTCCTCGAAGGGCAGGACGACGGCGACCGGCCCGAAGATCTCCTCGGTGGCGGGGTTGAGTACCTGGTGGTGCTCGGTCACGGGGCTGCTTCCTTACATCCGCTCG
>NZ_JAPVLS010000018.1:0-42312 GCF_027158125.1 Streptomyces sp. H39-C1 | reverse complement strand
TTCCAGAAGCGGGGTCCTTCGGGGGCGCTGCCGCGGGCGGCGACCGGCAGGTCGTCCGTGACGAGCGAGCGGACCCGATCCCGCTGGACCGCCGAGATCAGCGGACCCATCTCGGTGGCGGGGTCCGACGGGTCGCCTACCCGGACGGCCTCGACCGCCGGGACCAGCAGCTCCAGGAACCGTTCGTAGACCTCCCGCTGGACCAGGATCCGGGTGCGGGCGCAGCAGTCCTGGCCCGCGTTGTCCAGGAACGCCATCGGGGCCGCCGCCGCGGCCTTCTCCAGGTCCGCGTCGGCGAAGACGATGTTCGGGCTCTTGCCGCCGAGTTCGAGGGTGACCCGCTTCACCTGACGTGCGCACTGCTCCATGATCCGCTTGCCGACGGCGGTGGAGCCGGTGAACACGATCTTCCGCACGTCCGGGTGCTCGACGAGCCGGGTCCCGGTGACCGGGCCCGCGCCGGGCAGTACCTGGAAGAGCCCTTCGGGCAGGCCCGCGGACAGGGCGAGTTCGGCCAGCCGCAGTGCGGTCAGCGGGGTGGTCTCGGCCGGTTTGAGCAGGACGGCGTTGCCCGCCGCGAGCGCCGGGGCGGTGCCCCACGCGGCGATCGGCATCGGGAAGTTCCACGGGGCGATGACGCCGACGACGCCGATCGGCTCGTGGAAGGTGAGGTCGATGCCGCCGGCGACCGGGATCTGCCGGCCGCTGAGCCGTTCCACGCCGCCGGCGGCGTAGTCGAGCAGATCACGGACGTTCCCGGCCTCCCAGCGGGCGTTGCCGAGGGTGTGGCCGGCCTCGCGGACCTCCAGCGCGGCGAGCTCCTCGGCGTGCGCGTCGACCTCGGCGGCGAACCGGCGCAGGCCGCGCGCCCGGTCGGCCGGGGCCAGCGCCGCCCAGCCCTGCTGGGCCTTGGCCGCCGCGGCGACGGCGGTGTCCACGCCCTCCGGGGTGGTCGCCGCGACCGTGGCGACGACCTCCTCGGTGGCGGGGTTGAGTACCTGGTGGTGCTCGGTCACGGGGCTGCTTCCTTACATCCGCTCGAAGGAGCGGAACCGCTCCCAGTCCGTGATGGCGGTGTCGAACGCTTCCTGCTCGATCCGCGCCATGTTGCTGTAGTGGTCGACGACGTCCTGGCCGAAGGCCTCCCGCGCGATCGGGCTGGCCGCCCACAGTCCGGCGGCCTCCCGCAGGGTGCCGGGCACCTGCGCGTAGTCGGCGGTGTAGGCGTTGCCCGTGCAGGCCTCCGGCAGTTCGAGCTTGTGCTCGATGCCGTACAGACCCGCCGCGACCATGCCCGCCACGGCCAGGTACGGGTTGACGTCGCCGCCCGGGACGCGGTTCTCCAGGCGCAGCGAGGCGCCGTGCCCGACGACGCGCAGCGCGCAGGTGCGGTTGTCGACGCCCCAGGCGACCGCGGTGGGGGCGAAGGAGCCCGGCCGGAAACGCTTGTAGGAGTTGATGTTGGGCGCGTACAACAGGGAGAAGTCGCGCAGGGCGGCGAGCTGCCCGGCCAGGAAGTGCCGCATGAGGGGCGACATCTCGCCGTCCTCGCCCGCCATGACAGGGCGTCCCGCCTCGTCCCGCAAGGAGAGGTGGATATGACAGGAGTTGCCCTCGCGCTCGTTGAACTTCGCCATGAAGGTGAGCGAGGCGCCCTCCTGGGCGGCGATCTCCTTGGCCCCGGTCTTGTAGACGGTGTGCTGGTCGCAGGTGACGAGCGCCTCGTCGTAGCGGAAGACGATCTCGTGCTGGCCGAGATTGCACTCGCCCTTGGCGGACTCCGGGGTCAGGCCCGCCCCGGCCATCTCGTTGCGGATCCGGCGCAGCAGCGGCTCGACGCGGGAGGTGGCGAGCACCGAGTAGTCGGCGTTGTACTGGTTGGCGGGGGTCAGGCCGCGGTAGCCGCCGTCCCATGCCTGCTCGTAGGTGTCGCGGAAGACCATGAACTCCAGCTCGGTGCCGGCATGGGCGGTCCAGCCCTGGTCCGCGAGCCGGCCCAGCTGGTGGCGCAGGATCTGCCGGGGCGCGGCGACCACCGGCTTGCCGTCGTTCCAGGCGAGGTCGGCGATGAGCAGCGCCGTTCCGTCCTGCCAGGGGACGTGGCGCAGGGTGCTGATGTCGGGGTGCATGGCGAAGTCGCCGTAGCCGCGTTCCCAGGAGGACATCGCGTAGCCGTCGACGGTGTTGAGGTCGACGTCCACCGCGAGCAGGTAGTTGCAGCCCTCGGTACCGTGGGCCAGCACCTCGTCGAGGAAGAACGGTGCGGCGAATCGTTTGCCCTGCAGCCGCCCCTGCATATCGGCGAAGCCGAGGATGACGGTGTGGATCTTCCCCGCTGCCACCAGGGCGCGCAGGGCGTCGACGGACAGGGGGGGTGTGCGATCTGCCACGAGGGAGGTCCTCTCGGATCGGGCGGAAGCACTAAGGTATGGGTTGGAACCATTGATTGGGAAGGGGCCCGCGCATGAGTGAGCAGCAAATCTCCGCGGATCCGCTCGCCTCGGTGCTACGGCCGGTCCGCGGCGGCAATGGTTTCGAGGAGGCGCTGGAGCAGGTGCTCCAGGTCGTCCGGCTCGGTCTGGTGCCCGACGGCGAGCGGCTGCCCGCCGAGCGCGAACTGGCCGAACGGCTGCGGATCAGCCGCGTCACCCTGCGCGAGGTACTGAAGGTCCTGCACGAGCAGGGGCTGGTCGAGACCCGCCGCGGCCGGCACGGCGGCACCTTCGTCCGCAACCGCCCGCCGTCCCACGGCGCGGGCCGGGCGGACGCGGAGAACGAACTGCGGCGCAGGGCGGCCGGACTGGGCACCGGCGGCCTGGACGACGTGCTGCGCTTCCGCGAGGTCCTGGAGGTCGGGGCGGCCGGTCTCTGCGCCCGCACCGAACTGACCGGGGAGCAGACGGACCTGCTGCGCCGCCGGCTGCGCGAGACGGGCGACGCGCCCACCGCAGACTACCGGCGCGCCGACACCCTGCTGCACCTGGCCATCGCCGAGCTCTGCGGCTCCCCTTCGCTGGTCACGCAGTACGCCGCGGTGCGCGCCCAGGTCAACGAACTCCTGGACTGCATCCCCATCCTGGTACGCAACCTCGAACACTCGCAGGGCCAGCACACCGCGCTGGTCGAGGCCATTCTCGACGGCGAGGAGGAGGCCGCGGCGGCGGTGATGCGCGAGCACGCCGAGGGCACCGCGGCCCTGCTGCGCGGCTTCCTCGCCTGACCCCGCCGTGGCCGGCGAACCGGCCGGCCGGTCCCTGCCGGGGGCTTGCGCATCTCCGCGACAGCCGTAAAGGTATGCGTTCAAACCTTTACCCCTCGTCCCGTACGGGAGTGACGCATGCCCCAGCCCGGCGATTCACCGTTCCCAACAGGCAGCACGGCAGGCAGCACGGCGACGGCGACCCCGCCCGGCGCCCCGCCCGGCGGCGACGACTACCTGGAGCGCCGCACCCTGCGCCGCGGCACCGCGGGCTGGCTGCTGCTCACCGGACTCGGCGTCGCCTACGTCGTCTCGGGCGACTACTCCGGCTGGAACTTCGGCCTGCGCGAGGGCGGTTTCGGCGGACTGGCCATCGCCACCGCCCTGATGGGCCTGATGTACACCTGCCTGGTCTTCTCGCTCGCCGAGATGTCCTCGGTGCTGCCCACGGCCGGCGGCGGCTACGGCTTCGCCCGCCGCGCCCTCGGACCCTGGGGCGGCTTCCTCACCGGTACCGCCATCCTCATCGAGTACGTGCTCGCGCCCGCCGCCATCGCCACGTTCATCGGTGCCTACGTCGAGTCCCTCAACCTCTTCGGGCTCACCTCCGGCTGGCCGGTCTTCCTCGCCTGCTTCGTGATCTTCATCGGCGTGCATCTGTGGGGCGTCGGCGAGGCGCTGCGGTTCAGCTTCGTCGTCACCGCCGTCGCCGTCCTCGCGCTGGTGGTCTTCGCCGTCGGAGCCCTCGGCTCCTTCGACGCGAGCCGGCTCAACGACATCAAGGTGACCGACGCGGTCGGCGCCGGATCCTGGCTGCCCTTCGGCCTGATGGGGATCTGGGCCGCGTTCCCCTTCGGAATGTGGTTCTTCCTGGGCGTCGAAGGCGTTCCGCTCGCCGCCGAGGAGACCAAGGACCCGGTGAAGAGCCTGCCCAGGGCCATGGCGCTCTCCATCGGCATCCTCGTGGTGCTCGCCGTCATCACCCTGCTTCCGACGGTCGGAGCGGGCGGCGCCGACGCGCTCAAGGAGTCCGGGAACCCGCTGGTCGAAGCGCTGCAGACGGCCAACGGCGGGAAGTCCTCCGCACTGAGCCAGATCGTCAACTACGCGGGTCTCGCCGGTCTGGTCGCCTCGTTCTTCTCGCTCATCTACGCCGGATCGCGGCAGCTGTTCGCCCTGTCCCGGGCCGGCTATCTGCCCCGCTTCCTCTCCCTGACCAGCAAGCGCAAGGCCCCGTACCTGGGGCTGGTGGTCCCCGGCACCATCGGCTTCGTCCTGGCGGCGGCCAACGCCGACGACGGGTCCAAGGTCCTGAACATGGCGGTCTTCGGCGCGGCGGTCAGCTACGTCCTCATGGCGCTGTCGCACATCGTGCTGCGGCTGCGCGAGCCCGCCCTGCACCGGCCCTACCGCACCCCCGGCGGCATCGTCACCTCCGCCGTCGCCTTCGTGCTCGCCGTCGCGGCCGTGGTCGCCACGTTCCTGGTCGACATCGACGCGGCCCTCACCGCGCTCGCCGTCTACGCCGTGGCCATCGCCTACTTCGCCCTCTACAGCCGCAAGCGGCTGGTCGCCTCCGCCCCCGAGGAGGAGTTCGCGGCACTGGCCGCCGCCGAGGCCGAGCTGGCACGGGACTGACGGCCGCCGCGCGACACCCGCGCGGCTCCGGACGCCCGGCAGCCGTCCGCGCCACAATCGACCCCGTCATCCAGGAGGATCAGTTCATGCCCGAGCAGCCGCTGGTCGGCGTCACGACCTATCTCGACACCGCCAGGTGGGGCGTCTGGGAGACCAGCGCCGTACTCCTGCCGGAGGTCTACCCCCGCATGGTCCGCGCCGCGGGCGGCATCGCCGCGCTGCTGCCGCCGGACGATCCCGACGTCGCGGCCGCGGCGGTCGCCAGGATGGACGCCGTCATCGTCGCCGGCGGCCCCGACGTCGAACCCTCGCTCTACGGGGAACCGCGCCATCCGCGCACCGGGCCGCAGGCGCGCGAGCGCGACCGGTGGGAACTGGCGGTGCTGCGGGCCGCGATCGACTCCGGCACACCCGTCCTGGCCGTGTGCCGCGGGATGCAGCTGCTGAACGTGCTGTGCGGCGGGACGCTCGTCCAGCACCTCCCGGAGCAGGTCGGCCACGACGGGCACGCCGTCACGCCGGGGGTCTTCGGCGACCACGTCGTGACACCGGTGCCGGGCACCCTGCTGGCCCGGATCACCCCGGCCCCGGAGAAGGTGCCGACCTACCACCACCAGGCCGTCGGCTCGCTCGGCGCCGGTCTGACGGTGAGCGCGTACGCCGAGGACGGCACCGTGGAGGCGGTCGAGCTGCCCGGGCCCGGCTTCGCGCTGGGCGTGCAGTGGCACCCCGAGATGGGCTCCGACCCGCGGCTGGTGCGGGCGCTGCTGGCCGCGGCAGGAGGCGCTGTCACACCCGTGCCATAGGCTCGGACGAATGGAGCCCGACCTGTTCACCGCAGCTGCCGAGGAACGCCAGGAGAGGGAGCCGGGCAACAGCCCGCTCGCCGTGCGGATGCGTCCGCGCGTCCTGGACGAGGTGGTCGGCCAGCAGCATCTGCTCAAGCAGGGAGCACCGCTGCGCCGGCTCGTCGGCGAGGGCAGCGGCGGCCCGGCGGGGCCGTCCTCGGTGATCCTGTGGGGCCCGCCCGGCACCGGCAAGACGACGCTCGCGTACGTGGTCAGCAAGGCCACCAACAAGCGCTTCGTCGAGCTCTCGGCGATCACCGCGGGCGTCAAGGAGGTCCGCGCGGTCATCGAGAGCGCCAAGCGGCAGTCCGGCGGCTACGACCGGGAGACGGTGCTCTTCCTGGACGAGATCCACCGCTTCAGCAAGGCGCAGCAGGACTCGCTGCTGCCGGCCGTCGAGAACCGCTGGGTCACCCTGATCGCGGCCACCACCGAGAACCCGTACTTCTCGATCATCTCCCCGCTGCTGTCCCGCTCGCTGCTGCTCACCCTGGAGCCGCTCACCGACGAGGACCTGAGCGGAGTGCTGCGCCGGGCGCTGACCCACGAGCGCGGTCTCGGCGGCGCCGTCACTCTCCCCGCCGACTCCGAGGCCCATCTGCTGCGCATCGCGGGCGGGGACGCACGGCGGGCCCTGACCGCCCTGGAGGCGGGCGCCGGCGCGGCCATCGCCAAGGGCGAAGCGGAGATCACCCTCAGCACGCTGGAGGAGTCCGTCGACCGGGCCGCGGTGAAGTACGACCGGGACGGCGACCAGCACTACGACGTGGCGAGCGCCCTGATCAAGTCCATCCGGGGCTCGGACGTGGACGCCACGCTGCACTATCTGGCGCGCATGATCGAGGCGGGGGAGGACCCCCGCTTCATCGCCCGCCGGCTGATGATCTCGGCGAGCGAGGACGTCGGCATGGCCGACCCCATCGCGCTGCAGACCGCGGTCGCCGCCGCGCAGGCCGTCGCGATGATCGGCTTCCCCGAGGCGCGCATCATCCTGTCGCAGGCCGCGATCGCGCTCGCCCTGGCGCCGAAGTCCAACGCGGCGTACATGGCGATCGACGCGGCGCTCGCCGATGTGCGCAAGGGCCTGGCGGGGCCGGTGCCGCCGCATCTGCGCGACGGGCACTACAAGGGCGCGGCCAAGCTCGGCCACGCGCAGGGCTACCAGTACCCGCACGATCTGCCCGGCGCCATCGCCGCCCAGCAGTACGCCCCCGACGAGATCCACGGCCGCCGCTACTACGAGCCCACCCGCTACGGTGCGGAGGCCCGGTACGCCGACATCCTCGACCGCGTCCGGGAACGCCTGTCGGGGGAGTGACCCCGCCGGCAGGGCGAAGTGGCCGGGCCCGTGATCAGACCGGCAGTTCCTGGCGGTACTCCGCCATCGCCGGCACCGTCTTCGTGGCCAGGAACTCGGTGATCCGGTAGGCGCAGACCCCCGCGGTGACGAACGGGTCGCCGGAGACGATCTCCTCGATCGCCGCCCGGTCCCGGGCCACCGCGAGGATCACCCCGCCCTCGCGCGGCTCCTTGCGGCCCGAGGCCAGGAAAGCCCCGGCCGCGTACTGCAGGTCCAGCCAGCCGACGTGATCGGCGAGGACGGCGTCGACCTGCTCCACGGGGGCGGTGTACGTGATGTCGAGTACGAACATGAAGGTCAGGCTACGCCCCGTGAAGATCGTCCGCGGAGGCGCGGGCCGCGTCGAAGAGGGTGTGCATCGCGTGGTGCAACTCCTCGTGGCCGCGCACCGGTTCGGGGAAGTCGAAGCGCGCGTCGAAGCTGCCGTCGGGGTCGGTGAAGCGGACCCGCAGCCCGAAGCGGTCCAGCGCCACCGGCACCGCCGTCCGGGTGCCGGCGCACTCGGGGCCCCGTCCGCCGTAGCCGCCGACGAGCCCGCACAGCCACCCCACCTGGTCCTCGTGCGCGGCGGCCAGGTGCTGGAGCAGCTCGGACTCGTGGGCCGCCAGCGGGTCGGCGGTGGCGTCGGCGAACTCGTCGGGTTCCACCTGCTCCGCGCCCCACAGGTCGTCCACGGACGCCTCGCCGACCTCCAGCCGGAGCAGCGCGGTGCCGGGCACGACCGGTTCGTCGCGCACCGGCGTCAGCCAGCCCGCGATCCAGGCCCGCCCGCGGATCCGGTACGGCACCGAGACCGGTGCGACGTCCGTGATCTCCAGCACAGCGGTCAGCTCGTCGGCCTCGGCGTGGGTGGCGGCCCGCACGGCCGGGGAATCCACCGGGAACAGCAGGAACACGTCGCCCTCGGGGCCGACGCTGCGCATCTCGGGGACCATCTGACCGGGCAGTACGGGGTCCAGCCCGGGAATGACCAGGACAGCCGACGGGTTACCCTCGACTAGAGTTCGCGCGCGTTCGGCTGCCGATGGCATCCGGAGCGCATCGTCCACGTCGGGGCGCGGCTGACCGTGCGCAGGCATGGGGTTCCCGGGTCGAATCATGCGATCTCCTCAGCTAAGGTAAGCCTTACCTAATTTACATGGAGGATCGTTCCACGTGAACCAGTCGCGTCCCAAGGTCAAGAAGTCGCGTGCGCTCGGCATCGCGCTGACCCCGAAGGCAGTCAAGTACTTCGAGGCCCGCCCCTACCCGCCCGGCGAGCACGGTCGCGGTCGCAAGCAGAACAGCGACTACAAGACCCGTCTGCTCGAGAAGCAGCGTCTGCGTGCCCAGTACGACATCAGCGAAACGCAGATGCGCCGTGCCTACGACCGCGCTCGGAAGGTCGACCTCAAGACAGGCGAAGCGCTGATCATCGAGCTGGAGCGCCGTCTGGACGCGCTCGTCCTGCGGGCCGGTCTGGCCCGCACCATCTACCAGTCCCGGCAGATGGTCGTGCACGGTCACATCGAGGTCAACGGCCGCAAGGTCGACAAGCCCTCCTTCCGCGTGCGCCCCGACGACGTCGTCATGGTCCGCGAGCGCAGCCGCGAGAAGACCCCGTTCCAGGTCGCCCGTGAGGGTGGCTGGGCCGGCGAGGGCGAGACGCCGAAGTACCTGCAGGTCAACCTGCAGGCCCTGGCCTTCCGCCTGGACCGCGACCCGAACCGTCGCGAGATCCCGGTGATCTGCGACGAGCAGCTCGTCGTCGAGTACTACGCCCGCTGATCCAGCGAGAGCCCCCGTACTCTCAGCCCGCCGTCTCCCCGCCGCCCACGGCAGGGGAGGCGGCGGGTTCGTGCGTACGGGGGCCGGCCACCCGCGCCACCGTGCCGAGCCGCTCAGGCGGCTGCTCCGCCGGCAGCTCGCGCAGCGCCCGTGCCACCGCCGCGTCCAGGCCGAACCGCGCGCCCTCAGCCAGCCCCGCCTCATAGGCGGCATCGCCCAGGGCGGTCCTGGCCCGCTTCTCGCACAGCTCGTGCGGCGCGTTGAAGAACTGCGAGCCGAACAGCCGCAGGCCCACCGAGCGCCAGAGCCGGCCGGCCGCGCCCTGCAGCACCGCCGCCTCGTACGGCGCGCCCTCGCCCTCGGTGATCAGCGCCAGCAGCTCGATGGCGAGCACCGCGCCGACCAGGTCGTGGAAGGCGTGGTCGATGACCAGGCACTCCTCGACCAGTTCCCGGGCGGTGGCCGGGTCCCCGCCGAGCCAGGCCGCGTACCCCAGTACATAGAGCGCGTAGGCCAGCGCCCAGCGCTCACCGTGGTCGCGGCAGATGTCGCGGACCTCCTCGCTCAGCGCCACCGCCCGCTCCAGATCGCCCCGGAAGGCGACCGCCATCGCCAGCTCGACCTGCGCCATCAGCACATTGCTGTTGAGCTCGCCGATCTCGCGGTAGGCGTCCAGCGCCGCCCCGATCAGCTCCTCGGCCCTGACCATGTCGTCCGACAGCAGCGCGAGGCATCCCAGCCGGTGCACCGCGTACGCCGAGGCCGGCGCGTTGCCCGTCAGCGCGGCCTCGTCGCGGCACTCCTGCAGCACGCCGAGCGCGCACACCGGATCGCCCTGCAGCACGGCCACATACCCGTACACCCACATCGCCTTGGCCCGCGCCTCGGCGTGCGAGGTCTCCAGCTCCAGCGCTCTGGCCAGCCAGAGCCGGCCCTCGGACAGCCGGCCGCAGCCCACCCAGTAGAACCAGAGGGTGGCCGCGAGGTACTGGCCCACGTGCGGATCCTCGGCGCCGCTGAGGCTGAACTCCAGCGCCAGCCGCAGATTGGGCAGATCCGTCTCGACCCGGGCGGCGACCTCGGCCTGCCGGGGGCTGAACCAGTCCAGCTCGCACCAGGTGGCCAGCCCGAGGTACCAGTCGCGGTGCCGGCGCTGCATGCGCTCCGTGTCGTCCAGCGCCTCCAGCCAGCCGGCGCCGTACTCGCGGACGGTCTCCAGCATCCGGTATCCGACGCCCGCCTCGCAGGCCACCACCGACTGCGCCACCAGCTGGGCGACCGTCTCCATGACGTCCTCGGCGGGCAGATCGGGACTGGAGCACACGTACTCCGCGGCCTCCAGGTCGAACAGTCCGGCGAAGACCGAGAGCCGGGCCCACAGCAGCCGCTGGGCGGGCGTGCACAGTTCGTGGCTCCAGCCGATCGCGGTCCGCAGTGTGTGATGCCGGGTCGGCGCGCTGGGGTCGCCGCCCGTCAGCAGCCGGAAACGGTCGTCGAGGCGCTGCAGCACCTGGCCCACCGAGAGCGCCCGCAGCCGGCCCGCCGCCAGTTCCAGCGCCAGCGGAATGCCGTCCAGCCGCCGGCACAGCTCCACCGTGGCCTCCTGGTCGGCCGCGGTGACCGTGAAGCCCGGCAGCACGGCGGCCGCCCGGTCGGCGAACAGCCGGACGGCGTCACCGTCCGCGGCCGCCGCGGGCAGCGGCGCCAGCGGGACGGTGTGCTCGCCGGTGATGCCCAGCGGCCGGCGCGCGGCGGCCAGCACCCGCAGCCCGGGCGCCCGGCGCAGCAGTTCCGCGACGAGTTCCGCGCACTCCCGCACCACATGCTCGAAACCGTCCAGCACCAGCAGCAGTTCACGTTCGGCCAGTTCCTCGGCGAGCACGGTCCGCGGCGGCCGTCCGGTGTGGTCGGCCAGCTTCAGCGCCTCGGCCAGGCTGTGTTCCAGCAGCTCCGCGTTGTACAGGGCGGACAGCTCCACGAGCCACACCCCGTCGGGGAACCTGCCGGCCACCTGCCGTGCCGTCCGCACCGCCAGCCGGGTCTTGCCGACGCCGCCGACCCCGGTGATGGTGACCAGCCGCGCCTGCTCCAGCAAACCGGCGAGGGCCGAGAGTTCGGCGGCCCGCCCGACGAAGCTGTTCAGCTCGGCGGGGAGGTTTCCCGCAGTGTCCATGGTCTACGGAGAGTACGGGGTGGTAAGCGGAACGTACAATCACGCCACCTCCGGGGGCCCGGGGCACTACCCTGCGACGCTGCCGCCGCGCCGGGAATGCGGTACGAACGCCGAGGCCGGGCGCGATAGGGTCGGTAGCTGATTGTTGTTGTGAAGTGGTGACGGTGAGGGAGCGCAGCAACGTGTCCGGTGGAGAGGTGGCCGGCCTGATCGTGGCCGTCTTCTGGGCGATCCTGGTGTCGTTCCTGGCGGTGGCGCTCGTCCGGCTGTCCCAGACGCTCAGGAAGACCACCGAACTGGTCGCGAACGTCACCGAACAGGCCGTTCCGCTGCTCGGCGAGGCGACCTCGGCGCTCCGCTCCGCGCACACCCAGCTGGACCGGGTCGACACGATCACCGCGGACGTCGCCGAGGTGACCGCCAACGCCTCCGCGCTCTCCTCGACGGTGGCCTCCACCTTCGGCGGGCCGCTGGTGAAGGTCGCCGCCTTCGGCTACGGGGTGCGGCGCGCGGTCGGCCTGCAGGCCAAGGGCGCGGGGAAGACCCGCACCGTCGTGGTCGGCAAGGCGCTGCCGGCCGCCCGGCGCGGCAGCCGACGCAACCGTTCGAAGGGCTGACACACCATGTTCCGCCGCCTGTTCTGGTTCTTCACCGGCGCCGCCGCGGGCGTCTGGGCCACCACCAAGGTCAACCGCGCGGTGCGCAGGCTCTCCCCGGACAGCCTCGCCGCGACGGCGGCCGACAAGGCGCTCGAAACCGGCGCCCGCCTGCGGCTCTTCGCCCAGGACGTGCGCGCCGGGATGACCGAGCGCGAGATCGAACTCAAGGACGCGCTGGGCCTGGAGGCCGCCGAGGGAGACCTCCCCGGGCAGCGCCGGGCCGAACTCGACGCACCGCAGCCGCTCCCGCAGCAGTCACACCCCCAGAAGTCCTACAAGCAGTCGCACAAGCAGTCGTACAACCGGAAGGACAATCACTGATGGAGTCGGCAGAAATCCGCCGCCGCTGGCTGCGCTTCTTCGAGGAGCGCGGGCACACGGTCGTGCCCTCGGCGTCCCTCATCGCCGACGACCCGACGCTGCTGCTGGTCCCGGCGGGCATGGTCCCGTTCAAGCCGTACTTCCTCGGCGAGGTCAAGCCGCCCTTCGAGCGCGCCACCAGCGTGCAGAAGTGCGTGCGGACGCCCGACATCGAAGAGGTCGGCAAGACCACCCGGCACGGCACGTTCTTCCAGATGTGCGGCAACTTCTCCTTCGGCGACTACTTCAAGGAAGGCGCCATCACGTACGCCTGGGAGCTGCTCACCAGCTCCGTGGCGGACGGCGGCTACGGCCTGGAGCCCGAGAAGCTCTGGGTCACCGTGTACCTGGACGACGACGAGGCCGAGCGCATCTGGCGCGAGGTCGTGGGCGTCCCCGCCGAGCGGATCCAGCGCCTGGGCAAGGCCGACAACTACTGGTCCATGGGCGTCCCCGGACCGTGCGGACCCTGCTCCGAGATCAACTACGACCGGGGCCCGGCGTTCGGCGAGGAGGGCGGCCCGGCCGTCAACGACGAGCGCTACGTGGAGATCTGGAACCTGGTCTTCATGCAGTACGAGCGCGGCCCCGGCCAGGGCAAGGACGACTTCGAGATCCTCGGCGAGCTGCCGTCGAAGAACATCGACACCGGCCTCGGCCTCGAACGCCTCGCGATGATCCTGCAGGGCGTGCAGAACATGTACGAGACCGACACCCTGCGCGTGGTGATGGACACGGCCACCGAACTCACCGGTGTCCGGTACGGCGCCGACCACGGCACCGACGTCTCGCTGCGCGTCGTCGCCGACCACATGCGCACCTCCGTGATGCTCATCGGCGACGGGGTCACCCCCGGCAACGAGGGCCGCGGCTACGTGCTGCGCCGCATCATGCGCCGCGCCATCCGCAACATGCGGCTGATGGGCGCCACCGGGCCGGTCGTCGGCGAGCTCGTGGACACCGTCATCAAGACGATGGGCGAGCAGTACCCGGAGCTGGTCACCGACCGCAAGCGCATCGAGACCGTCGCCCTCTCCGAGGAGGTCGCCTTCCTCAAGGCGATCAGCGGCGGCACCAACATCCTGGACTCCGCCGTCAGCGAGACCAAGGCCGCCGGCGGCACCGTCCTCTCCGGCGACAAGGCGTTCCTGCTGCACGACACGTGGGGCTTCCCGATCGACCTCACCCTCGAAATGGCCTCCGAGCAGGGCCTGTCGGTGGACGAGGAGGGCTTCCGCCGGCTCATGAAGGAGCAGCGGGACCGCGCCAAGGCCGACGCCCGCGGCAAGAAGCAGGGCCACGCCGACCTCTCGGCCTACCGCGAGGTCGCCGACCGCTCCGGCACCACCGAGTTCACCGGCTACAGCTCCAACCAGAACGAGGCCACCGTCGTCGGACTGCTCGTCGACGGTGTCCCGTCGCCGGCCGCCCACGAGGGCGACGAGGTCGAGATCGTCCTGGACCGCACCCCGTTCTACGCCGAGGGCGGCGGCCAGCTCGCCGACACCGGCCGGATCAGGATCGACACCGGCGCGATCATCGAGATCCGCGACGTGCAGCAGCCGGTGGCCGGCGTCAGCGTGCACAAGGGCGTCGTCCAGGTCGGCGAGGTCACCCTCGGCGCCGGCGCGCTCGCCCAGATCGACCTGGTGCGCCGCCGGGCCATCGCCCGCGCGCACAGCGCGACGCACCTCACGCACCAGGCGCTGCGGGACGCGCTCGGCCCCACCGCCGCCCAGGCCGGTTCCGAGAACTCCCCGGGGCGCTTCCGCTTCGACTTCGGCTCGCCCGCCGCCGTACCCGGCACGGTGCTCACCGACGTCGAACAGAAGATCAACGAGGTGCTCGCCCGGGAGCTCGACGTGACCGCCGAGGTCATGAGCATGGAAGAGGCCAAGAAGCAGGGCGCCATCGCCGAGTTCGGCGAGAAGTACGGCGACCGGGTCCGCGTGGTCACCATCGGCGACTTCTCCAAGGAGCTGTGCGGCGGTACGCACGTCGGCAACACCGCCCAGCTCGGGCTGGTCAAGCTGCTCGGTGAGTCGTCCATCGGCTCCGGAGTGCGCCGGGTCGAGGCGCTGGTCGGGGTGGACGCGTACAAGTTCCTGGCCCGTGAGCACACGGTCGTCGCGCAGCTCACCGAGCTGGTGAAGGGCCGTCCCGAGGAGCTGCCCGACAAGATCTCGGGCATGCTCGCCAAGCTCAAGGACGCGGAGAAGGAGATCGAGCGGTTCCGCGCCGACAAGGTCCTGCAGGCAGCGGCCGGACTGGCGCAGGGCGCCCAGGACATCAAGGGCGTGGCCCTGGTCACCGGCACCGTGCCGGAGGGCACCGGCGCCGACGACCTGCGCAAGCTCGTCCTGGACGTGCGGCAGCGCATCGGGGGCGGCCGGGCCGCCGTCGTCGCGCTGTTCACCGTGGCCAACGGCCGCCCGCTCACCGTCATCGCCACCAACGAGGCCGCTCGCGAGCGCGGTATCAAGGCCGGTGAACTCGTCAGGTCCGCCGCCAAGACCCTCGGTGGTGGCGGCGGCGGCAAGGACGACGTCGCGCAGGGCGGCGGCCAGAACCCGGCCGCCGTGGACGAGGCCGTCGCCGCGGTCCAGCGCCTGGTCGAAGAGAAGGCCTGACGGTGCGCAGAGGCAGGCGTATCGCCGTCGATGTCGGGGATGCCCGGATCGGGGTCGCCTCGTGCGACCCCGACGGGGTCCTCGCGACACCGGTCGAGACGGTTCCGGGGCGGGACGTCCCGGCGGCGCTGCGCCGCCTCGCGGCGATCATCGAGGAGTACGAGCCGATCGAGGTCGTCCTGGGGCTGCCGCGCTCGCTGAGCGGGAACGAGGGTCCCGCGGCGGTCAAGGTCCGGGCGTTCGCGCAGGATGTGGCAAAAATCATCGCGCCCGTCCCGGTGCGGCTGGTGGACGAGCGGATGACCACGGTCACCGCCACCCAGGGCCTGCGGGCATCGGGCGTCAAGGCCAAGAAGGGCCGTGCGGTGGTCGATCAGGCAGCCGCGATCGTCATCCTGCAGAGCGCCCTCGAGACCGAACGGGTGTCGGGGAAACCAGCGGGGGAGAGCGTCGAAGTGGTCATCTGATCGCGGTACGGTAACGTTCCGCGCGACACGGCGGCGCCACTTGGCGCCGCCCGTTTCGCAAGGGGCGGCCAGTTCCGAGGATGCGATCGCCCCGCGTACCGACGCGTACCAAGGGGATCGATGACTGACTATGGCCGGGGCTCCGGCTCCGAACCGTGGCATCCCGAGGACCCGCTCTTCGGTGACCAGGGGTACCAGCAGCAGCCGCGCCAGCCGCAGCCGCAGGACGACTGGGACCCCTACGCCACCGGGCAGCAGCCGCAGTACCCGTACAACGGTCAGCAGGCTCCCCAGCAGCAGTACCCCCCGCAGCAGCAATACCCCCAGAACCAGCAGCAGAACCCCCAACAGCAGCAATACCCGCAGAATCCGCAACAGCAGCAGTACCCCCAGCAGGAGCAGTACCCGCAGCAGGGGTACCCCCAGCAGCAGCAACAGCAGTACCCGCAGCAGCAGCAGCAGCAACAGCACCTCCAGCAGGGCCAGCAACAGGGCCAGCAGCAGCAGCAGCAACAGCACCTCCAGCAGGGCCAGCAACAGGGCCAGCAGCAGTACAACGACTGGGACACCTCCGGGGGTTCGTCCGCCCCGTACGGTGCCAACCCCGGCGATCCCTACGGCGGCCAGCCGCCGGCCGATCCCTACGGCTCCCAGCAGCCCGACTTCTACGGCCAGGGCGGCTACCCGCCCCCGCAGCAGCCGCAGCACCGGCAGCCGCCGGAGCAGCAGCCCCAGCAGCCGATGCGGTCCGCCCCTGACAACACCGGCGACTGGGAGGCCGAGTCCGAGCCCGAGACGCACGCCTTCTTCGCCGACGGCACGGACGAGGAAGAGCCGGACGACGACACCCCGGCCGGCCGCGGCGGCCGCAAGCGCGGCGGCAAGGGCGGCAAGAAAGAGGGCAAGAAGCGCCGCAGCGGCTGCGCCTGCCTGGTCGTCCTGCTGGTCCTCGGCGGCGGCGTCGGCGGTGCCGGCTACTTCGGCTACCAGTTCTACGAGAGCCACTTCGGCGCGGCACCCGACTTCTCGGGCGAGGGCACCGGAGACGTGCAGGTCACGATCCCCAAGGGCTCGACGCTCACGGACATGGGCAACATTCTCAAGACCGCCGGCGTGGTCAAGAGCGTCGACGCCTTCACCGCGGCGGCCGGCAAGAATCCCAAGGGCAAGAGCATCCAGGCCGGCATTTTCCTCCTCCACAAGGAGATGTCGGCCGCGGCGGCGGTCACGATGATGACCGACCCGACCAAGCAGAGCGCCATCATCATTCCCGAGGGGCTGCGGGCCACCGAGATCTACGCCGCCATCGACAAGCGGCTGAGCATCAAGGCGGGCACCACACAGGCCGCCGCCAAGGGCGCCGACCTGGGCCTGCCCGCCTGGGCGCAGGGCAATGTCGAGGGCTTCCTCTTCCCGTCGAGGTACAGCGTCGGCAAGGCCACCAAGCCGCTCGACCTGCTCAAGCAGATGGTCGCGCAGGCCCAGAGCGAGTACAAAAAGGACAACATCGAGGAAGAGGCGAAGAAGGTCCACAAGACGCCGCTGCAGATCGTCACCATCGCCAGCCTCATCCAGGCCGAGGCGCAGGAGGACGAGGAGTTCGGCAAGGTCTCGCGGGTCATCTACAACCGCCTCGACAAGGACATGGCGCTGGGCTTCGACTCGACGATCAACTACGCCATGGGCCGCTCCACGCTGAACACGTCCACCAAGGACACCAAGTTCCCGTCGCCGTACAACACCTACCTCCACAAGGGCCTGCCGCCCGGTCCGATCGGCAACCCGGGACACCAGGCGATCGACGCGGCGCTGCACCCGACGACGGGCAACTGGCTGTACTTCGTCACGGTCAAGAAGGGCGACACGCGCTTCACCGACAGCTACACGGAGCACCAGAAGAACGTCCAGGAGTTCAACAAGAACAAGGGCACCGGCTGATGAGTGCACCACGCCGGGCCGGAGTCCTCGGCTCGCCGATCTCCCACTCGCTCTCACCGGTGCTGCACCGGGCCGCGTACGCCGAGCTCGGTCTCACCGGCTGGCGCTACGACCCCTTCGAGGTGGGTGAGGCGGCGCTGCCCGGCTTCCTGGCCGGGGTCCGGGACGGCACGGGGGAGCCGGGCAGCTGGGCCGGGCTGTCGCTGACGATGCCGCTCAAGCGCGCGGTCATCCCGCTGCTGGACGAGGTCAGCGCCACCGCGGCCTCCGTCGAGGCCGTCAACACCGTGGTCTTCACCGCGGACGGCCGGCTGACCGGCGACAACACCGACATCCCGGGAATCGCCGCCGCGCTGCGCGAACACGGTGTGACGAGCGTGGAGTCCGCGGTGGTGCTCGGCGCCGGGGCGACCGCCTCGTCCGCGCTGGCCGCGCTCGCCCGGATCTGCGCCGGCGAGGTCACCGTGTACGTGCGCAGCGCCGCGCGCGCCGCCGAGATGCGCGAGTGGGGCGAACGGCTGGGCGTGCGGGTGCGCACCGAGGACTGGGGCGACGCGGCGAAGGCGTTCGAGGCACCGCTGGTGATCGCCACCACCCCGGCGGGCGCCACCGACGGCCTCGCCGAGTTCGTGCCGGAGCGGCCGGGCGCGCTCTTCGACGTGCTGTACCACCCGTGGCCGACCGCCCTCGCGGCCGCCTGGACGGCCCGCGGCGGCGAGGTCGTCGGCGGCCTCGACCTCCTGGTGCACCAGGCCGTGCTCCAGGTCGAGCGGATGACCGGCCGGACTCCCGCACCGCTCGCGGCGATGCGCGCCGCCGGCGAGGCGGCACTGGGTGTCTGACACCGGCGGCGTCCACCCGTTCTGAGCCCGCCGCGCCGCCACGTCCACAACCTGGACCGGAGGCGGGACGTCCGCCCCGGCCGTGGGAGGATCGGTGGTGGCGGGCCAGGGCCGCGCACCCGGCCGTGCCGTTGAATTTCGGACGTTCGAGGCGCGAGCAAGAGGAGCACCGTTGAGCAGGTTGCGCTGGCTGACCGCGGGGGAGTCGCACGGCCCCGCACTCGTCGCGACGCTGGAGGGGCTGCCCTCCGGCGTACCCGTCACCACGGCGATGGTGGCGGACGCGCTGGCGCGCCGGCGGCTGGGTTATGGCCGCGGTGCCCGGATGAAGTTCGAGCAGGACGAGGTCACCTTCCTCGGCGGCGTACGGCACGGCCTGACCATGGGCAGCCCGGTCGCGATCATGGTCGGCAACACCGAGTGGCCCAAGTGGGAACAGGTCATGGCGGCCGACCCCGTCGACCCGGAGATCCTGGCCGGTCTGGGGCGCAACGCGCCGCTGACCCGCCCGCGCCCCGGCCACGCGGACCTCGCCGGTATGCAGAAGTACGCGCTGGACGAGGCCCGGCCGATCCTGGAGCGCGCCAGCGCCCGGGAGACCGCCGCCCGCGTCGCGCTGGGCGCCGTCGCCCGCTCCTACCTCAAGGAGACGACGGGCATCGAGATCGTCAGCCATGTCGTCGAACTGGCCGCGGCCAAGGCCCCGTACGGGGTCGTGCCGGTGCCCGCCGACGAGGCCCGCCTCGACGCCGACCCGGTGCGCTGCCTGGACTCCGACGCGAGCGACGCGATGGTCGCCGAGATCGACCAGGCCCACAAGGACGGCGACACCCTGGGCGGAGTCGTCGAGGTGCTGGCGTACGGCGTTCCCGTCGGACTCGGCAGCCACGTCCACTGGGACCGCCGGCTCGACGCGCGGCTGGCCGCCGCCCTGATGGGCATCCAGGCGATCAAGGGCGTCGAGGTCGGCGACGGCTTCGGGCTGGCCCGGGTGCCGGGTTCGCAGGCGCACGACGAGATCGTGCCCAGCCCCGAGGGCATCCGCCGCTCCACCGGCCGCTCCGGCGGCACCGAGGGCGGGATGAGCACCGGTGAGCTGCTGCGGGTCCGGGCGGCGATGAAGCCGATCGCGACGGTGCCGCGCGCCCTGGCCACCGTCGACGTCACCACCGGTGAGGTCGCCGCGGCCCATCACCAGCGCTCGGACGTCTGCGCGGTGCCGGCCGCCGGGATCGTCGCGGAGGCCATGGTCGCGCTGGTGCTCGCCGACGCGGTCGCGGAGAAGTTCGGCGGCGACTCGGTGGGCGAGACCCGGCGCAACGTCCAGGGGTACCTCGAGAACCTGGCGATCCGTTGACCGGGCCGCTGGTCGTCCTCGTCGGCCCGCCCGGTGCGGGCAAGACCACCGTCGGCATGCTGCTCGCGGCCCGGCTCGGCACCACCTACCGGGACACCGACGCGGATGTCGCGCAGACGGCGGGCAAGTCCATCCCGGAGATCTTCATCAACGACGGTGAGGACCACTTCCGGCAGCTCGAACTGGCCGCGGTCACCGACGCCCTCGCCGAGCACACCGGCGTACTGGCGCTCGGCGGCGGAGCGATCATGTCGCCGGTCGCCCGCAGCCTGCTGCGCGGCCGCCCGGTGGTCTTCCTGGACGTCGGAGTCAACGACGCCGTCAAGCGGGTCGGGCTGGACGCCCCACGCCCGCTGCTCGCCGTCGCCCCGCGCCAGCAGTGGCGCGAGCTGATGGAGAAGCGCCGTCCGCTGTACACCGAGGTCGCCCGCGCGGTCGTCTCCACCGACGACCGCACCCCCGAGGACGCTGCCGAAGCGGTCCTCGACGCACTGGAGTTGAAGGACGCATGAGCGAGAACCCCACCCGTATCGCGATCGCCGGCACCGCGGGTACGGAACCCTACGAGGTGCTGGTCGGACGCCAGCTGCTGGCCGAGCTGCCCGCCCTCATCGGGCCGGCCGCCAAGCGGGTCGCGGTCCTGCACCCGGAGGCGCTCGCCGCCACCGGCGAGGCGCTGCGCGCTGACCTCGCCGAGCAGGGCTTCGAGGCCATCGCGATCCAGCTGCCGAACGCCGAGGAGGCCAAGACCGTCGAGGTCGCCGCCTACTGCTGGAAGGCGCTGGGCCAGACCGGCTTCACCCGCACCGACGTGATCGTCGGCGTCGGCGGCGGAGCCACCACGGACATCGCCGGCTTCGTGGCGGCGACCTGGCTGCGCGGAGTGCGCTGGATCGCCGTCCCCACCACCGTGCTGGGCATGGTGGACGCGGCGGTCGGCGGGAAGACCGGCATCAACACCGCCGAGGGCAAGAACCTGGTCGGGGCGTTCCACCCGCCGACCGGGGTGCTGTGCGACCTCGCGGCGCTGGACTCGCTGCCGCCCAACGACTACATCAGCGGCCTCGCCGAGATCATCAAGGCCGGCTTCATCGCCGACCCGGTGATCCTGGACCTGATCGAGGCCGACCCGGCCGGGGCCCGTACGCCGCAGGGCGAGCACACCGCCGAGCTGATCGTGCGCTCCATCCAGGTCAAGGCCGACGTGGTCTCCGCCGACCTCAAGGAGAGCGGCCCGCGCGAGATCCTGAACTACGGCCACACCCTGGCGCACGCCATCGAGAAGAACGAGCGCTACAACTGGCGGCACGGCGCCGCGGTCTCCATCGGCATGGTCTTCGCCGCCGAGCTGGGCCGGCTGGCCGGCCGGCTGGACGACGCGACCGCCGACCGGCACCGCACCGTCCTGGAGTCGGTGGGGCTGCCGCTGACCTACCGCGGGGACCAGTGGCCGAAGCTGCTGGACACCATGCGCGTCGACAAGAAGTCCCGCGGTGACCTGCTGCGCTTCATCGTGCTGGACGGGCTGGCCAAGCCCACCGTCCTGGAGGGCCCGGACCCGGCGGTCCTGGTGGCCGCCTACGCGGAGGTCTCCAAGTGACCGGGGTGAGCGGCCGCGTCCTGGTGCTGAACGGGCCGAACCTCGGCCGGCTCGGCTCCCGCGAGCCCGACGTGTACGGCGCCACCTCGTACGCCGGGCTCGTCGAGGCCTGCACCACCCTCGGCAAGGAGCTCGGCTTCGACGTCGAGGTCCGCGAGACCAACGACGAGGGCGAGCTGATCCGCTGGCTGCACGAGGCGGCCGACGGCCGGATCCCGGTCGTCATCAACCCCGGCGCGTTCACCCACTACTCGTACGGGATCCGGGACGCGGCGGCCCAGCGCACCGCTCCGCTCATCGAGGTGCACATCTCGAACCCGTACACCCGTGAGGAATTCCGCCACACCTCGGTCATCGCGGCCGTCTCCACCGGTACCGTCGCCGGCTTCGGCATCGGCTCCTACCGGCTGGCGCTGCGCGCCCTGGCGGAGGAGATCACCGGCTGACATCGCCGTCCGGGCACCTGTGCCGCTCCCCGGCCGTTCACACAAGAGCCTCCGGGGACGGTACGGTTCGGTTCGAACGGCCTGTTCCCGGCCGTCACGGAAGCAGAACCTCCGGCACGAGATGGAGTGGGACGGGATGCAGCACGCTGTGGGGGCACCGCAGCCCGGCCGGCCGGGACCTCAGCCGGCCCCCAGCACCACCGGCCACTTCCCCCTGCCTGCCGCCGGCCCGGTCCAGCTGCCCGCCGCTTCCGGCGGCTCGCCGCCGGGCGGCGGCCCGGGGCCCGTGGCGGTCCTGCTGATCGGCGCGGCCGGGGCCGGCAAGACCACCATCGCCCGGCACTGGGCGGACAACCGCGGCGTACCGACCGCCCACATCAGCCTCGACGACGTCCGCGAGTGGGTCCGCTCCGGTTTCGCGGACCCGCAGGCCGGCTGGAACGAGCACTCCGAGGCCCAGTACCGGCTGGCCCGCCGCACCTGCGGCTTCTCGGCCCGGAACTTCCTGGCCAACGGCATATCGTGCATCATCGACGACGCGGTCTTCCCGGACCGGCCGGTCGTCGGCCTCGGTGGCTGGAAGCGGCACGTCGGCCCCGGCCTGCTGCCGGTCGTCCTGCTCCCGGGCCTGGACGTGGTGTTGGCCCGCAACGCCGCGCGCAACGGGAACCGGCGGCTGTCCGACGAGGAGGTCGCCCGGATCCACGGCCGGATGGCCGGCTGGTACGGATCAGGACTGCCGATCATCGACAATTCGCAGCTCGACGTGGTCGCGGCGGCCGCGGCCCTGGACCGGGTCGTGGCCCGCAGCGTCCAGGGCCCGCCCGTCTGGTAGCCCGGCGGGCCGTCCCCGGTCGGACGCGCTCGGGCGGCCCCCCGGACGGCCCGCACGTACGCTCGCGACATGTCCGACGTGCACGCAGCCCGCAGAGAGCGCCTGCGCGACCGATGCGCGGCGTCCGGAGCGGCGGCGGCGCTGGTCTCCCGCCCCGCGAACGTCCGCTATCTGACCGGCTGCGCGCCGGCCGGCGCGGTCCTGCTGATCGGCCCCGGCGACCAGGACGCGCTGGTCCGCAGCCGCCCCGCGGTCGGGGACCTGTCCGAGGCGCAGCCGCCGGAGGACGTACGGACCGTGGTCCTGGCCCGGTCGGACGGCGATCCGGTGGTGGCCGCCGCCGGACTGGTCCTCGACCGGCGGGGCGACACGCTGGCCGTCGAGGAACACCACCTCACGGTCAGCCGGCACCGGGCGATCGGCTCGGTCGCGCCAGGCCTGCGGCTGACCGACCTCCGCGGGGCCGTGGAACAGCTGCGGGTGGTCAAGGACGAGCAGGAGATCGCCTCGATCCGGATCGCCGCCGAACTCGCCGACCAGGCGCTCGGCGAGCTGCTGGAGTCGATCCTGGTCGGCAGGACCGAGCGGCACCTCGCGCTGGAACTGGAGCGCCGGCTGGTCGACCACGGCGCGGACGGTCCGGCCTTCCCCACCTGTGTGGGCACCGGGCCGCACTCGGGGGCCGCGCGGCACGTCCCCACCGACCGGCGCGTCGAGGAGGGCGACTTCCTCACCGTCCGGCTCGGCGCCTGCTACCGCGGATACCGCTGCGAGGTCGGCCGCACCTTCGTCGTGGGGACTTCTCCCGCCGACTGGCAGATCGAGCTGTACGAGCTGGTCTTCGCCGCCCAGCGGGCCGGCCGGGAGGCGCTCGCACCCGGTGTGGCCTGCCGTGATGTGGACCACGCGGCACGCTCCGTACTGGCCGCCGCGGGCTACGGGGAGGCCCTCGGAGAGGTGACGGGACACGGCGTGGGACTCGAAATCGACGAGGACCCTCGGCTGTCACCTGCGGCCATGGGTAAACTGGACGCTTGCGTGCCGGTCACCGTCGAACCGGGGGTCCACCTTCCGGGCCGCGGCGGTGTCCGCATCGACGACACACTCGTCGTACGTCCACCGACGGACGGCGGGCCCGAGCTACTCACCATTACGACCAAGGAACTGCTCGCCCTGTAAAAGGGCGCGCCCCCTCGGTCTCCGAAGCTGCACTTTCAGGAGATTCCGCAACCGTGGCATCCACGAACGACCTCAAGAACGGCCTCGTGCTCAAGCTCGACGGCGGCCAGCTCTGGACCGTTGTCGAGTTCCAGCACGTCAAGCCCGGCAAGGGCCCCGCCTTCGTCCGCACGAAGCTCAAGCACGTGCTGTCCGGCAAGGTCGTCGACAAGACCTTCAACGCCGGCATCAAGGTCGAGACGGCCAACGTCGACAAGCGCGGTATGCAGTTCTCCTACAAGGACGGCACCGACTTCGTCTTCATGGACACCGACACCTTCGACCAGGTGTACATCACCCCCGAGGTCGTCGGCGACGCCGCCAACTACCTCCTCGAAGGCTTCGAGGCCGTCGTGGCGATGTACGAGGGCGCTCCGCTCTACATCGAGCTCCCGGCCTCCGTCGAGCTGGTCATCGAGTACACCGAGCCGGGTGTCCAGGGCGACCGGTCCACCGGTGGCTCCAAGCCGGCCCGGCTCGAGACCGGCTACGAGATCGGCGTTCCGCTCTTCATCACCACCGGTGAGAAGATCAAGGTCGACACCCGTTCGGGTGACTATCTCGGCCGGGTGAACAGCTAACGTGGCTGCTCGGAACAAGGCCCGCAAGCGTGCCTTCCAGATCCTCTTCGAAGCGGATCAGCGGGGTGTCGACCCGAAGACCGCCATGGCGGACTGGATCCGGCTCGCCCGGACCGACGACCGGCAGCCGCCGGTCACCGAGTACACCATGCAGCTGGTCGAGGGGTACGCCGCCAACGCGCCCCGCATCGACGAGCTGCTCGCGACCTACTCGGTGGGCTGGACGCTGGACCGGATGCCGGTCGTCGACCGGAACGTCCTGCGGCTCGGCACCTATGAGTTGATCTGGGAGGACGAGACCCCGGACGCGGTCGTGCTGGACGAGGCGGTCCAGCTCGCCAAGGAGTTCTCCACCGATGAGTCGCCCGCCTTCGTCAACGGGCTGCTGGCCCGTCTGAAGGACCTCAAGCCGACTCTCCGGCGATAGCGTCACCCGCACCGACCAGGCCCGGAGCAGAAGCTGAACAATCTTCTGCTTTGGGCCTGGTGCGTTTCCCGGACGGTGGCCTAGTTTCGCTGGCATGTCCGATCAGGAGACCGATCAGGAGATCATCGACCGGCTGACGGCGCTGCGGTCCCAGGACCTGCCGGTGCGCGGCGGCCGCACCATGGCGTACGTCTACGACTCCGGGCTGGACGGTCTCGACGACCTCGCGGAGCGCGCCCAGGCGGCCTTCGCCGGGGTCAACGGCCTGGACATGACGGCCTTTCCCAGCGTGGTGGCCCTGGAGAACGACATCGTCGGCCGGGCCGCCGGACTGCTCGGCGGGGACGACCGGACAGCCGGCACCTTCACCAGCGGCGGTACCGAGAGCTGTCTGCTCGCCGTGCTGACCGCCCGGAACCACGCCCGCCGCACCCGGGGCGTCACCGCCCCGGAACTCGTGCTGCCCGCCACCGCCCACGCGGCCTTCCGCAAGGCCGCCGCGCTCTTCGGCCTGACCGTCGTCACGGTCCCGGTGGACCCGGTGACGTTCCGGGCCCGCCCGGAGGCCATGGCGGCCGCCACCACCGACCGGACGGCCCTGGTGGTGGCCTCGGCACCGTCCTACGCCCACGGGGTGATCGATCCGGTCACCGAGATCGCCGCCGCGGCGGCCGGGCGCGGGGTGCTGTGCCATGTCGACGCCTGCATCGGCGGCTGGTACCTGGCGCACCTGCCCAGGACGCTGCCCCGGCCGCCCGCGTTCGACCTGGCGGTGCCGGGCGTCACGTCGCTCTCGGTGGACCTGCACAAGTACGCGTACACCCCCAAGGGCGCCTCGGTGCTGCTCCTCCGGGACGCCGAGCTGCGCCGGCACGGCTGGTTCGCGGACGCCTCATGGCCCGGCTACCCGGTGGTCAACGCGACGCTCCAGGGCACCAAGTCCGCCGGGCCGCTGGCCGCCGCCTGGGCGGTCCTGCGGCGGATCGGCCCCTCGGCCTACGCCGAGCTCTCCGGGCGCGTGCACGAGGCGGTACAGGCCCTCGTCGGGGGCATCGGCCGAATCGACGGGCTGCGGGTGCTGGGCAGCCCGCAGGCGTCGCTGGTCGCCGTGGCCTCCGACGACCCGGGGCTCGACCCCTTCGTCGTCGCCGACGAGATGCGGCTGCGCGGGTGGTTCCTGCAGCCGCAGCCCGCCTTCGGCGGCTCCCCGCCCAATCTGCATCTGACCGTCACGGCCGCGGTGGCGTCCCCCGGGCGGATCGCCCTGCTGCTGGAGGAGCTCGGCGGCGCCGTACGGCGGGCCCGTGACCTCGGCCCGGCCACCGTCGACGAAGGGCTCGCCGGGCTCGCCGCCCAGCTCGATCCCGACACGCTCGGCCCCGAGGAGGTCGCTCTGGCCCTCCAGCTCGCCGGCATTTCCGACGACGGGGCGCTCCCGGAGCGGATGGCCCCGGTGCTGGCGGTCCTGCAGGAACTGCCGCCCCGGCTGACCGAACGGCTGCTGCCGGAAGTCATCGGCCGGCTCTACCGGGCGCGGACTGGGCCGTACGAGTGACGGAGACCGCCGCGGGCCCCTTCCGGGCTCCGGGGCAAACAGAACCGCCCGGGGCGGTGTCCCTGCGGACACCGCCCCGGGCGGTACGTTTCTGCACTTGTGTTTGACAGCCGTTTTCAGCCGTCTTCGTGCTGAACCGCGCGGCGCGCGTCGGCGTCGAGGACGCCCCAGCCGATGAGCTGCTCGGTGAGGACCGACGGCGACTGGTCGTAGATCACGGCCAGCGTGCGCAGGTCGTCCTGGCGGATCGACAGCACCTTGCCGTTGTAGTCCCCGCGCTGGCTCTGGATGGTGGCGGCGTAGCGCTGCAGCGGACCGGCCTTGTCCGGCGGGACCTGGGACAGTCGCTCCAGGTCCAGGACAAGCTTCGGCGGCGGCTCGGCGGCCCCGCCCGGCGTGGTGCCGGGCAGCAGTTCCTGGACCGGCACTCCGTAGAAGTCCGCCAGCTCGGCGAGTCGCTGTACGGTCACGGCGCGGTCGCCACGCTCGTACGAGCCGACGACGACGGCCTTCCAGCGGCCCTGGGACTTCTCCTCGACGCCGTGAAGGGAGAGACCCTGCTGCGTGCGGATGGCGCGGAGCTTGGCTCCGAGCTGTTTGGCGTAATCGCTGGACATAAGGCTCCCCGGACGGAATCTCGGTGACTCACTGTGAGGTTACGCAGCGTAATTTGACTTCGTCAAGCCGAATGGTCCGGACCGGTCTCCCTGTACTGCACGAGCGTCCGATTCGTACCGGTGTGCCTATCGTGCGGGTGACCGCCCGAGAACGCGACCTGCGCGCCTGGTAACGTGAGGCTGTATCCCTGGCGTCCTTTAAGACCCGTCCTGTGAGGCGGGGAAGGAGAGCCCTTCATGGCTGAAGACCGCAGTACATCCGCACGCCCGGTGCTCGAAGCACCGGACATGGCCCGGGTCCTGACCCGCATCGCCCACGAGATCGTCGAACGCGCCAAGGGCGCCGACGACGTGGTGCTCCTCGGCATTCCCACCCGCGGTGTCTTCCTCGCCCGCAGACTGGCCGACAAGCTCGCCGACATCACCGGCCGCAAGGTCCCGGTCGGGTCGCTCGACATCACCATGTACCGCGACGACCTGCGGCTGCACCCGGCCCGCGCGCTGGCCCGCACCGACATCCCCGGTGACGGCGTCGACGGCCGGCTGGTGATCCTCGTCGACGACGTGCTCTTCTCGGGCCGCACGATCCGCGCCGCCCTCGACGCGCTCAACGACATCGGCCGGCCGCGAGCCGTACAGCTCGCCGTCCTGGTCGACCGCGGCCACCGCGAACTCCCGATCCGGGCCGACTACGTCGGCAAGAACCTCCCCACCTCGCTGCGCGAGACCGTCAAGGTCCACCTCACCGAAGAGGACGGCCGTGACACGGTCCTCCTCGGCGTGCGCGAGGGCTCCCCGGCGGACGAATAGCGCAAGCACGGCCCGGACCCCTGTGTGGTCCGGGCCCACGAGCATGCCCTCCGCCGTCCCAGTACCCCCTTCGGAGTGACCCGATGAAGCGCCACCTGATCTCGGCCGCCGACCTGACCCGCGACGACGCCATCCTCGTACTCGACACCGCCGAGGAAATGGCCCGCGTGGCCGACCGGCCGATCAAGAAGCTGCCGACCCTGCGCGGCCGCACCGTCGTCAACCTCTTCTTCGAGGACTCGACCCGCACCCGCATCTCCTTCGAGGCCGCCGCCAAGCGGCTCTCCGCCGATGTCATCAACTTCTCCGCCAAGGGCTCCTCGGTCTCCAAGGGCGAGTCCCTCAAGGACACCGCGCTGACCCTGGAGGCGATGGGCGCCGACGCCGTCGTCATCCGGCACGGCTCCTCCGGAGCCCCGCACCGGCTCGCCACCTCCGGCTGGATCGGCGGCTCGGTCGTCAACGCCGGTGACGGCACCCACGAACACCCCACCCAGGCGCTGCTCGACGCCTTCACCATGCGCCGCCACCTGGCGGGCGCGAAGGACGGCGGCCCCACGTTCCACCGCGGCCCCGGTGACGGAAGCGGGCGCGATCTGGCGGGCCGCCGGATCACGATCGTCGGCGACATCCTGCACAGCCGGGTCGCCCGCTCCAACGTCCATCTGCTCAACACGCTCGGCGCCCAGGTCACCCTGGTCGCCCCGCCGACCCTGCTGCCGATCGGCGTGGACACCTGGCCCTGCGACGTCTCCTACGACCTGGACGCGGTGCTCGCCAAGTCCGACGCCGTGATGATGCTGCGGGTGCAGAGCGAACGGATGAACGCCGCGTTCTTCCCCACCGAGCGCGAGTACTCCCGCCGCTACGGCCTCGACGGCGGCCGGATGGCCGCCCTGCCGGAACACGCCATCGTCATGCACCCCGGCCCGATGAACCGCGGCATGGAGATCACCGCCGAGGTCGCCGACTCCGAGCGCTGCACCGTCGTCGAGCAGGTCGCCAACGGCGTCAGCATCCGGATGGCCGTCCTGTACCTGCTGCTCGGCGGGAACGAACCCGCCATCGCCACGGCCGCCCCCGCCGCCCGCACCGAGGAGAACCACCAGTCATGAGCAAGACCCTGATCCGAGGCGCGAAGATCCTTGGCGGCGACCCGCAGGACGTCCTGATCGACGGCGAGACGATCGCCGCCGTCGGAACCGCTCTGGAGGCCGGCGACGCCACCGTCGTCGAGGCCGACGGCATGATCCTCCTGCCGGGCCTCGTCGACCTGCACACCCATCTGCGCGAGCCGGGCCGCGAGGACTCCGAGACGGTCCTGACCGGCACCCGCGCCGCCGCCATCGGCGGCTACACCGCCGTGCACGCGATGGCCAACACCTTCCCCGTCGCGGACACCGCGGGCGTCGTCGAGCAGGTCTGGCGGCTCGGCCGCGAGTCCGGCTACTGCGACGTGCAGCCGGTCGGCGCCGTCACCGTCGGCCTGGCGGGCAAGCAGCTCGCCGAGCTCGGCGCGATGGCCGACTCCGCCGCCGGTGTGCGGGTCTTCTCCGACGACGGCAAGTGCGTCGACGACGCGGTGATCATGCGCCGCGCGCTGGAGTACGTGAAGGCCTTCGACGGTGTCGTCGCCCAGCACGCCCAGGAGCCCCGCCTCACAGAGGGCGCCCAGATGAACGAGGGCATCGTCTCCGGCGAACTGGGCCTGATCGGCTGGCCGGCCGTCGCCGAGGAGTCGATCATCGCCCGCGATGTGCTGCTCGCCGCGCACGTCGACTCCCGGGTGCACATCTGCCACCTGTCCACGGCCGGCTCCGTCGAGATCGTCCGCTGGGCCAAGTCCAAGGGCTGGAACGTGACCGCCGAGGTCACCCCGCACCACCTGCTGCTCACCGACGAGCTGGTCCGCTCGTACAACCCGGTCTACAAGGTCAACCCGCCGCTGCGCACCGAGGCCGACGTCATGGCGCTGCGCGAGGCGCTGGCCGACGGCACCATCGACTGCGTCGCCACCGACCACGCGCCGCACCCGCACGAGGACAAGGACTGCGAGTGGGCCGCGGCCGCCATGGGCATGGTGGGCCTGGAGACCGCGCTGTCCGTCGTCCAGCAGACGATGGTCGACACCGGTCTGCTCGACTGGGCCGGCGTCGCCGACCGCATGTCGGCGCGGCCCGCCGCCATCGGCCGGCTGGCAGGACACGGACGGCCGGTCGCCGCGGGCGAGCCCGCGAACCTCACTCTCGTCGATCCGGCATACCGTGGAGTGGTGAACCCCGCGGGCTTCGCCTCCCGCAGCCGCAACACCCCGTACGAGGGCCGCGAGCTGCCGGGCCGGGTGATCGCCACCTTCCTGCGGGGCAGGGCGACGGTCGTGGACGGGAAACTCGCGTGACAACTCTGACTCTTCTGCTGGCGGCGGACCAGAAGTCCCAGCAGGTCACCGACTGGTCCGCACGGATCGGCTGGATCGTCGGCCTGGGCCTGTTCGTCGCGCTCGTCTACTGGCTGATGCGCGAGGGCTGGAAGTGGCGCGGCACCCTGCAGGGCGGCCTGCCCGAGCTGCCCACCGCCCCCGAGGACGGCGCCGAACCGCTGCTGACCCTCGAGGGCCGCTACCACGGCAGCACCACCGCGGGTCAGTGGCTTGACCGCATCGTCGCCCACGGTCTCGGGGTGCGCAGCATGGTCGTGCTCACTCTGACGGAGCAGGGCCTGCGCGCGGAACGGACCGGCGCGCCGGACTTCTTCGTCCCCACCGCCGCACTGCGCGGCGCCCGGCTCGACAAGGGCATCGCCGGCAAGGTCCTCACCGAGGGCGGCCTGCTGGTGATCACCTGGGAGCACGGCGGCCGGCTCATCGACTCGGGCTTCCGCTCCGAGCACGCGGCCGAGCACGCCGGCTGGGTCGACGCGGTCGACTCCATGGCATCAACATCCGGGGCCGCGGCATCCGCAGCGGACGCCCCCGAACCCGACCAGCACCCCGGCGACAGTGCCGTCGCCGCCCCGCTCCACCAGGAAGGCCCACGATGACGACCTCCACTCAGCGGGCAGACAGGACCCCCGCCGTACTCGTCCTGGAAGACGGCCGGATCTTCCGCGGCCGTGCTTACGGCGCGGTGGGGGAGACCTTCGGCGAGGCCGTCTTCTCCACCGGCATGTCCGGTTACCAGGAGACGCTGACCGACCCGTCGTACCACCGCCAGGTGGTCGTCATGACGGCCCCGCACATCGGCAACACCGGCGTCAACGACGAGGACCCGGAGTCCTCCCGCATCTGGGTCGCCGGCTATGTGGTCCGCGACCCCGCCCGGGTCTCCTCCAACTGGCGCGCCCGCCGCACCCTCGACGAGGAACTCCGCAACCAGGGCGTCGTCGGCATCAGCGGCATCGACACCCGCGCCCTCACCCGCCATCTGCGCGAGCGCGGCGCCATGCGGGTCGGCATCTTCTCCGGTGCCGGCATCGGCACCGACGCGGACCTGCTCGCCAAGGTCCTCCAGGCGCCCGAGATGAAGGGCGCCGACCTGTCGGCCGAGGTGGCGACCAAGGAGTCGTACATCGTCCCGGCGATCGGCACCAAGCGCTTCACCGTGGCCGCGATCGACCTCGGCATCAAGGCGATGACGCCGCAGCGGATGGCCGAGCGCGGCATCGAGGTCCATGTGCTGCCCGCCACCGCGACCGTCGAGGACGTGTACGCCGTCGCGCCCGACGGGGTGTTCTTCTCCAACGGCCCCGGCGACCCGGCCACCGCCGACCACCCGGTCGCGGTGATGCGCGGTGTGCTGGAGCGGAAGACCCCGCTCTTCGGCATCTGCTTCGGCAACCAGATCCTGGGCCGCGCGCTCGGGTTCGGCACCTACAAGCTCAAGTACGGCCACCGCGGCATCAACCAGCCGGTCCAGGACCGCACCACCGGCAAGGTCGAGGTCACCGCGCACAACCACGGCTTCGCCGTCGACGCGCCGCTCGACACGGTCTCCGACACGCCCTACGGCCGGGCCGAGGTCAGCCACGTCTGCCTGAACGACAACGTGGTCGAGGGACTCCACCTCCTCGACCAGCTGGCGTTCAGCGTCCAGTACCACCCCGAAGCAGCCGCCGGCCCGCACGACGCCGCGTACCTGTTCGACCGCTTCGTATCTCTGATGGAGGGCCAGCGTGCCTAAGCGCACCGATATCCAGTCCGTCCTGGTCATCGGCTCCGGCCCGATCGTCATCGGCCAGGCAGCGGAGTTCGACTACTCCGGTACCCAGGCCTGCCGGGTGCTGAAGTCCGAGGGCCTGCGGGTCATCCTCGTGAACTCCAACCCGGCCACGATCATGACCGACCCCGAGATCGCCGACGCCACCTACGTCGAGCCGATCACGCCGGAGTACGTCGAGAAGATCATCGCCAAGGAGCGCCCCGACGCGCTCCTGCCCACCCTCGGCGGCCAGACCGCGCTCAACACGGCGATCTCGCTGCACGACAACGGCGTCCTGGACAAGTACAACGTCGAGCTGATCGGCGCCAACGTCGAGGCGATCAACAAGGGCGAGGACCGCCAGCTCTTCAAGGGCGTCGTCGAGGCCGTCAACGCCAAGATCGGCTACGGCGAGTCCGCCCGCTCCGTCATCTGCCACTCGATGGACGACGTCATCTCGGGGGTGGACACCCTCGGCGGCTACCCCGTCGTCGTCCGCCCGTCCTTCACCATGGGCGGCGCCGGCTCCGGCTTCGCCCACGACGAGGAAGAACTGCGCCGTATCGCCGGCCAGGGCCTCACGCTCTCGCCGACCACCGAGGTGCTCCTGGAGGAGTCCATCCTCGGCTGGAAGGAGTACGAGCTGGAGCTGATGCGCGACCGCAACGACAACGTCGTGGTCGTCTGCTCCATCGAGAACTTCGACCCGATGGGCGTCCACACCGGCGACTCCATCACCGTCGCCCCGGCGCTGACGCTGACCGACCGCGAGTACCAGAACCTGCGGGACGTCGGTATCGCGATCATCCGCGAGGTCGGCGTCGACACCGGCGGCTGCAACATCCAGTTCGCGATCAACCCCGAAGACGGCCGCGTCATCGTCATCGAGATGAATCCGCGGGTCTCGCGCTCCTCGGCGCTCGCCTCCAAGGCCACCGGCTTCCCGATCGCCAAGATCGCCGCCCGGCTCGCCGTCGGCTACACGCTCGACGAGATCCCGAACGACATCACCGAGAAGACCCCGGCGTCCTTCGAGCCGACGCTCGACTACGTCGTCGTCAAGGTGCCGCGCTTCGCCTTCGAGAAGTTCCCGGCGGCCGACGCGACCCTCACCACCACCATGAAGTCGGTCGGCGAGGCCATGGCGATGGGCCGCAACTTCACCGAGGCGCTGCAGAAGGCGCTGCGCTCGCTGGAGAAGAAGGGCAGCCAGTTCACCTTCACCGGCGAGCCCGGCCACAAGGACGCGCTGCTGGCCACGGCGGCGGTGCCGACCGACGGCCGGATCAACACCGTCATGCAGGCGATCCGCGCCGGCGCCACCCCGGAGGAGATCTTCGACGCGACGCGGATCGACCCGTGGTTCACCGACCAGCTCTTCCTGATCAAGGAGGTCGCCGACGATCTGGCGGCCGCCGACAAGCTCGGCCCCGAGCTGCTCGCCGACGCCAAGCGGCACGGGTTCTCCGACATTCAGATCGGTGAGATCCGGGGACTGCGCGAGGACGTCGTGCGCGAGGTCCGGCACGCGCTGGGGGTGCGCCCGGTCTACAAGACGGTCGACACCTGCGCCGCCGAGTTCGCCGCCAAGACCCCGTACTTCTACTCGTCCTACGACGAGGAGTCCGAGGTCGCGCCGCGCGAGAAGCCCGCCGTGATCATCCTCGGCTCGGGCCCCAACCGCATCGGCCAGGGCATCGAGTTCGACTACTCCTGCGTCCACGCCTCGTTCGCGCTGCACGACGCGGGCTACGAGACCGTGATGGTCAACTGCAACCCCGAGACCGTCTCGACGGACTACGACACCTCCGACCGCCTGTACTTCGAGCCGCTGACGCTCGAGGACGTGCTGGAGATCGTGCACGCCGAGTCGCTGGCCGGCCCGATCGCGGGCGTCATCGTCCAGCTCGGCGGCCAGACCCCACTCGGCCTGGCGCAGGCCCTCAAGGACAACGGGGTGCCGATCGTCGGCACCTCGCCCGAGGCCATCCACCTTGCCGAGGACCGCGGCGCCTTCGGCCGCGTCCTGGCCGAGGCCGGACTGCCCGCCCCCAAGCACGGCACCGCGACCACCTTCGACGAGGCCAAGGCCATCGCCGACGAGATCGGTTACCCGGTCCTGGTCCGCCCGTCGTACGTGCTCGGCGGCCGCGGTATGGAGATCGTCTACGAGGAGGCCCGGCTCTCCTCGTACATCGCCGAGTCCACCGAGATCAGCCCGACCCGCCCGGTCCTGGTCGACCGGTTCCTCGACGACGCCATCGAGATCGACGTCGACGCGCTCTACGACGGCACCGAGCTCTACCTCGGCGGCGTCATGGAGCACATCGAGGAGGCCGGTATCCACTCCGGCGACTCCGCCTGCGCACTGCCCCCGATGACCCTCGGCGGCTACGACATCAAGCGGCTGCGCGCCTCCACCGAGGCCATCGCCAAGGGTGTCGGCGTCCAGGGTCTGATCAACATCCAGTTCGCGCTGGCCGGGGACATCCTCTATGTCCTCGAGGCCAACCCGCGCGCCTCGCGCACCGTCCCCTTCACCTCGAAGGCGACCGCGGTGCCGCTGGCCAAGGCCGCCGCCCGGATCTCGCTCGGTGCGACCGTCGCCGAACTGCGGGCCGAGGGCATGCTCCCGAAGACCGGCGACGGCGGCACCCTGCCGCTGGACGCGCCGATCTCCGTCAAGGAGGCCGTCATGCCGTGGAGCCGCTTCCGCGACATCCACGGCCGCGGCGTCGACACCGTGCTGGGCCCGGAGATGCGCTCCACGGGCGAGGTCATGGGCATCGACTCCGTCTTCGGCACCGCCTACGCCAAGTCCCAGGCCGGCGCGTACGGCGCGCTGCCCACCAAGGGCACCGCGTTCATCTCGGTGGCCAACCGCGACAAGCGCAACCTGGTCTTCCCGGCCCGCGCGCTCGCCGACCACGGCTTCGAACTGCTCGCCACCTCCGGCACCGCCGAGGTGCTGCGCCGTAACGGCATCCACGCCACCATCGTGCGCAAGCAGAGCGAGGGCACCGGCCCGGACGGTGAGCCGACCGTGGTGCAGCTGATCCACGACGGCAAGATCGACCTGATCGTCAACACCCCGTTCGGCACCGGCGGCCGCCTCGACGGCTACGACATCAGGACCGCCGCGGTCTCCCGCGGTGTCCCGTGCCTGACCACGGTGCAGGCGCTCGCCGCCGCCGTGCAGGGCATCGACGCGCTCAACCGCGGTGACATCGGGGTCAGATCGCTGCAGGAACACGCGGAACGGCTGAACGCCGCCCGCGAGGGATAGCGCCAGGAGGGGGACACCGACCGGTGTCCCCCTCGCCATGTGACCGCCGCCCCGCAGAATCCCGTAGAAGGCTCCGCATGTATCCCCTCCTCTTCCGACTGCTCTTCCGGCGCATGGACCCCGAGCGGGCGCACCACCTGGCGTTCGCCTGGATCCGGTTCGCCGCCCGCGTCCCGGTCCTGCGTACCCTCGTGGCGGCCGTGCTCGCGCCCCGCCACAAGGCGCTGCGCACCGAGGCGCTGGGCCTGCGCATGCACGGCCCGTTCGGCCTCGCGGCCGGCTTCGACAAGAACGCCGTCGCGATCGACGGCATGGCGATGCTCGGCTTCGACCACATCGAGATCGGCACCGTCACCGGGCAGCCGCAGTCCGGCAACCCGAAGAAACGGCTCTTCCGCCTCGTCCAGGACCGGGCGCTGATCAACCGCATGGGCTTCAACAACGAGGGCTCCGCCGCGGTCGCCGCCCGGCTGGCGGCCCGTAACCCGGTCTTCCGGACGACGGTCGGCGTCAACATCGGCAAGACCAAGGTGGTCCCCGAGAACGAGGCCACCGGGGACTACGTGACGTCCACCGAGCGGCTCGCGGCCCACGCGGACTACCTCGTCGTCAACGTCTCGTCGCCGAACACCCCGGGCCTGCGCAATCTGCAGGCCGTCGACCAGCTGCGCCCGCTGCTGACCGCGGTGCGCGAGGCCGCCGACCGCACGGTCACCACCCGCCGGGTACCGCTGCTGGTGAAGATCGCCCCCGACCTGGCCGACGACGACATCGACGCGGTCGCCGACCTCGCCGTCGAACTCGGTCTGGACGGCATCATCGCCACCAACACCACGATCGCCCGCGACGGCCTGGGGCTGACCTCGGACCCGGCGCTGGTCCAGGAGACCGGCGGGCTGTCCGGCGCTCCGCTGCGATCCCGCTCACTGGAGGTGCTGAGCCGGCTGTACGCCCGGGTCGGCGACCGGATCACCCTGGTCGGGGTCGGCGGCGTCACGACCGCCGACGACGTCTGGGAGCGCATCCTGGCCGGCGCCACCCTGGTCCAGGGGTACAGCGCCTTCATCTACGAGGGCCCGTTCTGGTGCCGCGCCCTCCACAAGGGCCTCGCGGCCCGGCTGGCCGCGAGCCCGTACGCCACCCTCGCCGACGCGGTCGGCGCCGAACACCGGAAGGTGAGCTCATGAGCGTGGAGAACCTGGAACCCTTCGGCGCGCGGCTGCGGCACGCGATGGACACCCGCGGTCAGCTCTGCGTCGGCATCGACCCGCACGCGGCGCTGCTGACCTCCTGGGGCCTCAACGACGACGTGGCCGGTCTGGAGCGCTTCACCCGCACCGTGGTCGAGGCCCTCGCCGACCGGGTCGCCGTCCTCAAGCCGCAGAGCGCGTTCTTCGAGCGCTTCGGCTCGAAGGGCATCGCCGTGCTGGAGCGGGCCGTCGCCGACGCCCGCGCCGCCGGCGCGCTGGTGCTGATGGACGCCAAGCGCGGTGACATCGGCTCCACCATGGCCGCCTACGCCGCCACGTTCCTCGACAAGGACTCCCCGCTCTTCTCCGACGCGGTCACCGTCAGCCCGTACCTCGGCTTCGGCTCGCTGCGCCCCGCGCTGGACGCGGCGCGGATCTCCGGCGCCGGGGTCTTCGTCCTCGCTCTGACCTCCAACCCGGAGGGCGCCGAGGTCCAGCGGGCCACGGCGGCGAACGGTAAGTCGCTCGCCCAGGTGATGCTCGACCACATCGCGGCGGAGAACGCCGGCGAGCGGCCGCTCGGATCCGTCGGCGCCGTGGTCGGTGCCACCCTCGGCGAGGCCGGCGCGGACCTGGACGTCAACGGGCCGCTGCTGGCCCCCGGTATCGGCGCCCAGGGCGCGACGCCCGCCGGTCTTCCCGGGCTCTTCGGGTCCGCGGTCGGCAACGTCCTCCCGAGCGTGAGCCGCGATGTGCTGCGGCACGGCCCCGACGCGGCCGGACTGCGGGACGCCGCGGCCCGGTTCTCCGACGAGGTCCGTGCCGCCCTGGCGGGCTGAGCGGCAACCGGCGCCCTTCAGGACCCCTGTCGGGAGCCGCGACAGCGTCAACCGGTGCCGATATGTCCTAAAAATCCCAGCGGATCGAGTCTGACCAGGACTTTTCGTCTGTTCTCGCTGACTTGAGCCGCCGTGACCGCTAGTCTCCGACGAGAGCGAGCACGCAAGTGCTTCGTTCGTTGCCCTGCAGGTGAGGGCGACTAGGTTCCACAACCGGTCCGTATCCGACAGTTCGATATCCGAGGTGACGTAGGCGTGGCTCTTCCGCCCCTTACCCCTGAACAGCGCGCTGCCGCGCTCGAGAAGGCCGCTGCGGCTCGCCGGGAGCGCGCCGAGGTCAAGAATCGGCTCAAGCACTCCGGCGCTTCGCTGCACGAGGTCATCAAGTCGGGCCGAGAGAACGATGTCATCGGCAAGATGAAGGTCTCGGCCCTCCTTGAGTCCCTGCCCGGTGTGGGCAAGGTCCGCGCCAAGCAGATCATGGAGCGGCTCGGCATCTCCGAAAGCCGCCGGGTGCGGGGTCTCGGCTCCAACCAGATCGCATCTTTGGAGCGTGAATTCGGCGGCGGCGCCGCCTGACGGTCCCCAGCACCTCCGGGAACCGGGATAATCGCTTCATGGCTGCAACATCCCGGGGGACGTCCCCCGTGCCCCCGGACGTACGTCCGCGGCTGACCGTGCTCTCCGGCCCCTCCGGGGTCGGCAAGAGCACGGTCGTCGCTCATATGCGCAAGGTCCACCCCGAGGTATGGCTCTCGGTGTCGGCCACCACTCGTCGGCCACGGCCGGGCGAGCAGCACGGAGTGCACTACTTCTTCGTGGACAACGACGAGTTCGACAAGCTCGTCGCCAACGGTGAACTGCTGGAGTGGGCCGAGTTCGCGGGCAGCCGCTACGGCACCCCGCGCAAGGCGGTCCTGGACCGGCTCGACGCGGGCGAACCCGTGCTGCTGGAGATCGATCTGCAGGGTGCCCGGCTGGTCCGCCAGTCGATGCCCGAGGCGCAGCTCGTCTTCCTGGCCCCTCCGAGCTGGGACGAGCTGGTCCGCCGGCTCACCGGGCGGGGCACCGAATCGCCCGAGGTGATCGAGCGGCGGCTGGCCGCGGCCAAGGTCGAACTGGCTGCCGAATCCGAGTTCGACATCACCCTTGTCAATACCTCCGTCGAGGATGTAGCACGTGAGCTGCTAGCCTTGATGAGAGTTGTATGATCCACTTCCATTCTTTTCCACAAGCAAGTAGGGGTAGGTAGAGAATGTCCTCTTCCATCACCACGCCCGAGGGCATCATCAACCCGCCGATCGACGAGCTGCTCGAGGCCACGGACTCGAAGTACAGCCTGGTGATCTACGCGGCCAAGCGCGCGCGCCAGATCAACGCGTACTACTCCCAGCTCGGTGAAGGCCTGCTGGAGTACGTCGGCCCCCTGGTGGACACCCACGTCCACGAGAAGCCGCTGTCGATCGCGCTGCGCGAGATCAACGCGGGACTGCTGACCTCCGAGGCCATCGAGTCGGCCGGCTAGCAGTACCCGAATCCTTGTCACCACGGGCCCGGCAGCACCGCTGCCGGGCCCGTGGTGTGTGATGGACACCAGAGAATCCACAGCTCGGCGGGAGAGACGATGGGCCAGCCACAGGTCGTCCTGGGGGTGAGCGGCGGGATCGCCGCCTACAAGGCGTGCGAGCTGCTGCGGCGGCTCACCGAGTCCGGGCACGGCGTACGCGTGGTCCCCACCGATTCGGCGCTGCACTTCGTGGGAGAGGCCACCTGGTCGGCGCTGTCCGGCAACCCCGTCTCGACCCGGGTGTGGGACGACGTCCAGGAAGTCCCGCACGTCAGGATCGGCCAGCACGCCGACCTCGTGGTGGTCGCCCCGGCCACCGCCGACCTGCTCGCCAAGGCCGCGCACGGCCTCGCCGACGACCTGCTCACCAACACTCTGCTCACCGCGCGATGTCCGGTGGTGTTCGCGCCGGCCATGCACACCGAGATGTGGGAACACCCCGCCACCCAGGAGAACGTCGCCACCCTGCGCCGCCGGGGCGCGATCGTGATCGAGCCCGCCGTCGGCCGGCTGACCGGTGTGGACACCGGCAAGGGCCGGCTGCCCGACCCCGCCGAGATCTTCGAGGTCTGCCGCCGGGTGCTCGCCCGCGGCCCGCGGGGGCTCGCGACCGATCTCGCCGGGCGCCATGTGGTGATCAGCGCCGGCGGCACCCGTGAGCCGCTGGACCCGGTGCGCTACCTGGGCAACCGCTCCTCGGGCAAGCAGGGCTACGCACTGGCCCGTACGGCGGTCGCCCGCGGCGCCCGGGTCACCCTGGTGGCCGCCAACACCGACCTCGCCGACCCGGCGGGCGCCGATGTGGTGCGGGTCGGCACCGCGCTGCAGCTGCGCGAGGCGGTGCTGAAGGCGGCGGCGGACGCCGATGTGGTCGTCATGGCGGCGGCCGTGGCGGACTTCCGGCCCGCGTACTACGCCGAAGGCAAGATCAAGAAGAAGGACGACCAGGAGCAGCCGCCCCTGGAACTCGTCCGCAACCCCGACGTCCTCGCCGAACTCGCCACACAACGTTCATACCCCGGACAGCTCATCGTCGGGTTCGCCGCCGAAACCGACGATGTACTGGCGAACGGTCGGGCCAAACTGCTCCGCAAGGGCTGTGACCTGCTCGTTGTCAACGAGGTCGGGGACCACAAGGCGTTCGGCTCCGAGGAGAACGAAGCCGTGGTGCTGGGTGCGGACGGCAGCGAGACCCCGGTACCGTACGGTCCGAAGGAAGCCCTCGCCGACCAGGTGTGGGATCTCACGCTGGCCCGGTTGACGTGAAATAGTTTCCTCCGGGTGTACCAAAACCGGAATTCTGCGGCATTCTGCCCGTGCGACAAGGCCGATCGTCGTACCGGCGCCAGTGGTGTCGCAGGTCACGGCATATCCAAGTACCGAGATGGCTTGTCGGTCCGGCCGGAGCGAACGATAAACTAGCCACGGAACGCCGGGCGCAGCCCCGCGCGTCCCACCCCATGATCAGCCAGCAGCCGCTGCAACCCCAGGGAGCAATGTGTCCCGCCGCCTGTTTACCTCGGAGTCCGTCACCGAGGGACATCCCGACAAGATCGCTGACCAGATCAGCGACACGATCCTCGACGCCCTCCTCAAGGAGGACCCGACCTCCAGGGTCGCGGTCGAGACGCTGATCACCACCGGCCAGGTGCACGTCGCCGGTGAGGTCACCACCAAGGGATACGCGGACATCGCGACCCTGGTGCGCAACAAGATCCTCGAGATCGGCTACGACTCGTCGAAGAAGGGCTTCGACGGCGCCTCGTGCGGCGTCTCGGTGTCCATCGGCGCGCAGTCGCCCGACATCGCCCAGGGTGTGGACACCGCTTACGAGCAGCGTGTCGAGGGTGACGAGGACGAGCTCGACAAGCAGGGCGCCGGCGACCAGGGCCTGATGTTCGGCTACGCCTGCGACGAGACCCCCGAGCTGATGCCGCTGCCGATCCACCTGGCACACCGGCTCGCCCGCCGGCTCTCCGAGGTCCGCAAGAACGGGACCATCCCGTACCTGCGCCCGGACGGCAAGACCCAGGTCACCATCGAGTACGACGGCGACAAGGCCGTCCGCCTCGACACCGTGGTCGTCTCCTCGCAGCACGCCTCGGACATCGACCTCGAGTCGCTGCTCGCGCCCGACATCCGCGAGTTCGTCGTCGAGCACGAGCTCAAGGCGCTGCTCGGTGACGGCATCAAGCTGGAGACCGAGGGTTACCGCCTGCTGGTGAACCCGACCGGTCGCTTCGAGATCGGCGGCCCGATGGGCGACGCCGGCCTCACCGGCCGCAAGATCATCATCGACACCTACGGCGGCATGGCCCGTCACGGCGGCGGTGCCTTCTCGGGCAAGGACCCGTCCAAGGTCGACCGTTCCGCCGCGTACGCCATGCGCTGGGTCGCCAAGAACGTCGTCGCCGCGGGCCTCGCCTCGCGCTGCGAGGTCCAGGTCGCCTACGCGATCGGCAAGGCCGAGCCCGTGGGTCTGTTCGTCGAGACCTTCGGCACCGCGTCCGTGGACGTCGAGAAGATCGAGCAGGCCATCGCGTCGGTCTTCGACCTGCGCCCGGCCGCGATCATCCGCGACCTGGACCTGCTGCGTCCGATCTACTCCCAGACCGCCGCGTACGGCCACTTCGGCCGCGCGCTGCCGGACTTCACCTGGGAGCGCACCGACCGTGTCGAGGCGCTGCGCGCCGCCGCCGGTCTGTAGGACCCGGCAGCAGACACACCCGCACCACGCGTACGGCCCCGGACCCTGCGGTCCGGGGCCGTCGCGCTGTCCGGGACGTCTGGTAGGACTGGGGCTGTGAGCAGCGAGGACGAGCGGACGAATCCACCGGCGGGGGAGCAGCTGGCGCTCATCCGCGAGTCCGTGCGCAAGGCGAAGGAACCCAAGGCCAGGCGTGGCACCTGGCGCGGTGCCGATCTCGCCGAGGGGCTGCCCGTCGCCCGCGTCCTGGTCGACAAAGGCGTGCTGCACCTCGACAAGTACTTCGACTACGCGGTGCCCGCCGCGATGGACGCGGACGCGCAGCCCGGGGTCCGGGTCAGGGTCCGCTTCGGCGCCGGGGCGCACAACGTCGTCAGCGGACGCCGTGAGGGCGGCGGGCTGATCGACGGTTTCGTCGTCGCCCGGCTCACCGAGTCCGACTACGCAGGCCCGCTCGCGGCGATCGCCCAGGTGGTGTCCCCGGAGCCGGTGCTCAGCCCGGCGCTGCTGCGGCTCTGCCGCGCGGTCGCCGACCGGTACGCCGGATCGCTCGCCGACGTGATCCAGCTCGCCGTGCCCGCCCGGCACGGCCGGGTGGAGAAGAAGCCCTCCCCGGAACCGCCCGCCACCCCCGCCCCACCGGAGCCCGGCACCTGGTCGCGCTATCCGACCGGCCCCGCGCTGCTGCGCGCGCTGGGCCGCGGTGACTCCCCGCGCGCCGTGTGGACCGCGCTGCCGGGCCCGCACTGGCCCGCCGAGCTGGCCGCCGCCATCGCCGCCCCCCTCGCCTCGGGCCGCGGCGCGCTCGCGGTGCTGCCCGACGGCCGGGCCGCCGCCCGGGTCGACGCGGCGCTCACCGCGCTGCTCGGCGAGGGCCACCACGTCCTGCTCACCGCGGATGCCGGCCCCGAGGCGCGCTACCGGCGCTGGCTGGCGGTCAGCCGGGGCGCCGTCCGGGCGGTCGTCGGCACCCGGGCCGCGATGTTCGCCCCGGTGCAGGACCTCGGCCTGGTCGCGCTGTGGGACGACGGCGACTCCAGCCACGCCGAGCCGCACGCCCCCATGCCGCACGCCCGGGACGTGCTGCTGCTGCGGGCCACGGAGGAGCGGGCGGCCTTCCTGCTCGGCGGCCTCATCCGCACCGTCGAAGGCGCCCAGCTCGTCGAGACCCAGTGGGCGCTGCCGGTGGACGCCACCCGT
>NZ_JAPVLS010000189.1:0-5694 GCF_027158125.1 Streptomyces sp. H39-C1 | reverse complement strand
TCTCGGTTGGCTTCGCAACCCCGAGCTACCAAGAGGCCCTGCCTTCATGCCCGGGACCAGCTGCGATCACCCGATCGAGACTCCCGTTCGACGCACACCCCTCAAGATCGGAACGACAACAGCTACTAAGGACTCCACACCGTGGTTACCGCTGTACCGGTGTTCGTCCGCCGGCGGGCGGTGTCATCGGGGGTGGAGAAAGCCGGGAGACTGGGCTTGCGCTCCGGTAACCCGGGGTGGTGGGGCGGCGGGGCCGGGTTGGCGGACCTGGGCCCGCCACGTCCCGTCCCGTGCGCCCGGGCGGGGCGGGGGGCGCGGCGCCGGGCGCTCGGCTTCGCCCGTAGCTCGTAGCCCGTGGCTCGTGGCTCGTGGCTCGTAATGCGAGCCTTGTCCGCTGCGTAGATCCTGGACATGTTGCCCATCACACGAGGAGGTCGACATGTCCATGCTCGACAAGATCAAAGGCATGCTCAAGGGTCACGAGGACCAGTCCCGGCAAGGTGTCGAGAAGGGCGGCGACTTCGTCGACCGCAAGACGGAGAACAAGTACACCGGTCAGGTCGACACGGCCCAGGACAAGATGAACGAGCAGTTCGGCGGCACGCGTCCGCCCAACGACGAGGCAGGCCGGTAACCCGTCCGCCCGTCCGGCTCGTACCGGGGCGGTGATGATCTCGGCAACCGCCCGTTCAACCATGCGTGCACCGCTCCCCGCCGCTTCCCGCGTTTGGGGGCTGTGACCTGCACTAGTGATGTCTGATGGGGGGTTCTGGACGCCGGCTTCCCCCTCTGCCTGCCCTTCCCCTGACCCGGGCGGGATGGCGGGGTGGGGCCGCGGGCAGGGCAGCGGCGGAACGGGGCGGATCGGTCCCCTGCGGCCGACGTGGCGGCCTGAGGCGCCGGTGCCCCGGCGCCGGCTGACCCCGGGCCGGTCGGCGGCACCGGTGATCGTTCAGCGTCGTCTGCGCCACCGGCCTGGGTCTCCCCAGCGGCGGCGGACGCGCTGGTGCCCGTTCACGCCCACGGGCGACCGTCCGACGGGTCCGGCCTGGTACGCCACACCCAGCGTGGCGTACGCGGTGGAGCTCGGATACGACGTCGCGCCGATCGAGGCGTGGGTGCGGGACGACAACAGCCTTTACCTGGACGGCTGGTACAACCGGCTGCGTGACGCCTACCTGGCCACGATGGCCGACCTCGGCGTGGGCGCTGACCTGTCGCCGGAAGACTTCCTGACGGCGATGGACGGCTACCGGCAGCGCGACCCGCACCTGGCGATCGTGGTCACCGCGGTGAAGGCGACTGTGAAGGGCGGCCTGGGCAAGCTGCGCGAACGCCCCCGCGGGGAGGACTGGCGCCCCGGTCAGCCGTGGCGGGCGCTGTCCCGTCCGACGTGGCGGCCCGACATCCGGGCCGCGGTCATCTCCCGCACCCGGATCAACATGCACCGCAAGATCGTCAAGCATGCGGCGGCGACGGGCCAGTACCCGGTCGCGGTCAACTCGGACTGCGCCGTGTACGCGTCCGACGGACCAACCCCGCTCGACTTCCTGCCCTACTCGGACGGCAAGCCGCTGCCGGGCGGCTGGCGGATCGGGGTGAACCCCGGCATGGTCAAGCACGAAGGCACCCAGACCACCTTCTGGGGGAAGAGCGTTCGCGAGCAGTTCAAGGCCCCGGAGCTCAACTTTGCCCGCTACATCAAGGACGGACACGTCACCAACCAGGACGACGGGGAGTAGACCGCGATGAGCATGTTCGGCGACAGCCTGGACACGGCGGTCCAGAAGGCGTTCACCCGCCCGATCCCGAAGGCGGCCGGCGCCCAAGTGCGATACCTGGTCAAGCAACTCAAGGGCACCCAGGCCGTAGCCCAGGCGCTAGGGATCTCCCAGCGCACCGTCGAGCGGTACGTCAAAGAGCAGATCAGAAAGCCCCGCAAGGACCTCAGAGCGCGCCTGGAGCGCGAGGTGAAGACACGCTGGCAGCCGCAGGTCCGGGCGAAGGCCAGGAAGACCGCGGCCACCAGCGACGGCATCGTCATCGACACCTACGCCCGCATCGGCTACAAGGCCCCGATCAACACCACCGACGAAGACCGGATGCGCCACCTCGAAGTCGCCCTGCCCCCGCGCTACGCCGCCCGGTTGTTCGACGCCCAAGAGCGCGGCGCCACCGACACCGAGCTCCAGGAGATCACTGCCGAAGCCCTCAAGGAGGTGTACTTCCAAGACAACGGCCGGCGCGCCGGAAGCCTGGAGGAAGTGCACTTCACCGATGTGCAGAGCATCCGGTTCGGCCTGTAGGCCGACACGGGGGCGGACACACAGAAGGGGCCGGGGAACTCCCCGGCCCCTTCGTGCTGCGTGCGAGATGCCGCCCGTCTGAACTGGCCACTGGGCGGTGTAGTTGGCCAGCTGAGCGTAGGGAGCTGATCCTGCGCTCCCCCCGCAGACGACCCAGCGACCGCCCTTCCCTCCTGCACGCGCGGCGAGCCGGACACCTACCTGAACAATCTGGTCGCCGAGACCTCGGTGCGCTACGGCCGGCCCGGAGGGATCGCGTATCACCACATCGCCGACACCAACATCGCGCTGTTCACCCACTTCATCCCGTGCGGCGTGTGGGAGGCGGTCTACATCATCGAGGGGCTGCTGAAGAACGAGTCCGAGCTGCAGCCGACCACGATCCACGCGGACACGCAGGGCCAGAGCTTCCCGGTGTTCAGCCTCGCCCATTTGCTCGGCTTCGAGCTGATGCCCCGGATCCGGAACTGGAAGGACCTGGTGTTCTTCCGCCCGACCAAGCACACCTCCTATGTGCACATCGACGCGTTGTTCGGCGCGGCCGGGCGCAACGTCATCGACTGGGACCTGATCGAGTCGCACTTCAAGGACCTCATGCGGGTGGCGCTGTCGGTGCGGGGCGGCAAGGTGTCCTCCGTCCTGCTGCTGCGGCGCCTGCGCTCCGGGTCGCGCAAGAACGCCCATTACGCGGCGTTCCGCGAGGTCGGCCGGGTGATCCGCACCATCCAGCTCCTGCGGTACCTGACGGATCCGCAGATGCGCCGGCGGGTGACGGCCGCCACCAACAAGGTCGAGGCGTTCAACGGCTTCTCCGAGTGGGTGCGCTTCGGCAACCGGGGCATCATCGCCGACAACGACCCCGTCGAGCAGGAGAAGGCGGTGAAGTTCAACGCCCTGCTCACCAACTGCCTGATCTTCCACAACACCCTGGACATCGCCCAGGCGGTGCGCGAGCTGCAGGCGGAGGGCTGGAAGACCGAGCCGGAGGACCTGGCCGAGGTCTCGCCCTACCTGACCGAGAAGATCATGCGGTTCGGCGAGTACTCCACCCATGAGCTGGACCTGGCCCCGGAGGCGTACGAGCCGCACCTGGACGTCGACTTCACCAAGCTCGACCCGCAAGACCCGGCCGCGGCTTCCTGATCGTCACCGCCGCTTCGGAAGCGGGCGGCACCGGCCCGCCCGGTGCCGCCCTACGAGACCAGTGTTTTCGACAGGTCGGATGGGAGCCACTTGGTTAGCGGGAGTGGGAGCCACGTTGCTCCGTTCGTGGAGCGTTGGCGGTGCCGGTGGATCATGATCGGCAGTGAGTTTCAGAGCCACCCCTATCGGGTGATATTTCGTCATGACGTTTCGTCGCCGGGGCGTTGTCACCGGGCTCGTGACAGGTGGGTCGATAGGTCGACCGTCCAGGGTCCTCTCGGACTGCGTCCCTGACAGGCCCCGGCCCGTGAGGACCTGGCTCCGTTGCCGTGCTGGCTGCGGTAGGTGTCGAGCAGTCCGCCGGAGCAATCGTCAGTGCCCGTAGGCCACCCGCCTGCTCATTCTGGGCACCCGTGCCGGACGTGATCACCGGCGTCGTCATACGGGGACCTTGTCAGCGGATGACGTCGAAGACGTTCTTCTGCAGACCATTGGGGTAGGCCTCGTGCTCGACCAGCTTGAGCTTCTGGGTGTCCTTGTCCGTGGCGCTGAACAGCCGCTTGCCGGCGCCGAGCAGAAGCGGGAAGACCAGCAGGTGGTAGCGGTCGATCAGGCCAGCGTCCGAAAGGGCCTGGTTCAGCGTGGCACTGCCGTGGACGATGATCGGACCGCCGTCGGTCTCCTTTAGCGCGGCGACGTCGTCGAGCGAGCGCAGGATCGTGGTCTCGCCCCAGTTCGACACCAGCTTGTCCTCGGTGAGGCTGGTGGAGACGACGTACTTCGGCATCGTCTTGTAGTCGGCGAAGTCCGCCATGTCCGGCCACACCGGGCTGAACGCCTCGTAGCTGGTCCGGCCCAGCAGTATTGCGGTGGTCTCCTGCTGCTCGCGGCCCTTGATCTCGAACGCCTCGGGGAGGAACTCAACGTCCTTGAAGGTCCACCCGGAGTTGCGGTAGCCGGGCTCACCGCCCGGGCCCTCCACGACGCCGTCGAGCGAGATGAAAGCGGTGCTGATCAGGGTGCGCATCTGAGGGTTCCTCGGGTGTCTCGTGTCCGGTTCTCATTGAGCCGGCGTGGTCTGGCTTGCGGCTACGGCGCGCTGCCTGCCGTCGATGTGATCACCGTAGCCACTTCGCTTTCAAAAAACAACCAGTCACTTCCAAATCAAAACCGTCGGGGTAGACTTGCCGGCATGGCAACGAAGCGGAGCTACAACGACGCGTGCGGGACGGGCCACGCCCTCGATCTCGTCGGCGAGCGCTGGGCACTCCTGGTGGTCCGCGAGCTGCTGCTGGGCCCCAAGCGGTACGGCCAACTACGCACGGACCTGCCCGGCATCAGCACCAACGTGCTCGCCCAGCGCCTCGCAGAACTGGAGGCCTCCGGCATCGTCCGCAAGCACCGTCTCCCGGCCCCCGCCGCCGCAGAGGCCTACGAGCTCACCGACTGGGGCCTCGAACTCGAACCCGTCGTACGGGCACTGGGCCGCTGGGCGGTGCGCTCGCCGGCCCACGACCGCACCGCCCACCTGAGCGCCACTTCGTTCGTCCTCTCCCTGCGCACCAACTTCGACCCCAGCCGCAGCCAGGGCGTGCACGGGAGATTCGAGCTTCACCTCGGCGACGAAGTCTTCCAAGTCCTCATCGCCGACGGCACCCTTCATGCCGAGCGCGGCTACCAGCAGCAACCGGAAGCCGTCATCACCGCACGGCCCTCCGCGCTCGCGCGCGTCGTGTACGGCGGACGGCAGCTGCCCGACGCGGTCGCTGCGGGGGACGTCCGGGTCGAAGGCGACATCGCCTCCGTCGCACGCCTGACCGCCGTGCTCAGCCTGCCCGCTCCTGCTGCCCCCGCCTCGTGATGACCAAGGAAACCTTGCTGAGGAAACCGGGCCCTACAGCCGGCGCACAACTCTCGGTACGGTAGCCGTCCGCAAGCCACACCTCGGCCCGCATCCTTAGGGGCCTCGGAAACGTGTCCAAACGTTTGGATCCGGTGCTCGACCTCTCCTTGCTTCGGTTCACCCGAGGCAAGGAGGCGAACATGCCTGAACAGCCCCCAGATATCTGTAAGAAGCTGTTGCGCTATCGATCTTGAGGAACGTCGGTTCGAGTGATCAGCCTCGGTCGGGTGGTGTTGGGTTGTGGTCCGCATGAAGGCAGGGCCTCCGGTGCAGCTCGTGGTTGTCGAGACCGTTGAGCGCGCCGGGAGGCCCTGTTGTCCCAGTTCTATGCCCTGGCCGCGG
>NZ_JAPVLS010000188.1:0-5731 GCF_027158125.1 Streptomyces sp. H39-C1 | reverse complement strand
CACGGCGCCCAGGACCTCCTCGATCTCCCACTCCAGGCGTCCCGTCAGCTCGGCCAGGTCCCGGCCGCTGAGGCCGCCGCCGGCAGCGGTCACCAACCCCAGGAGGTCCTGCTCCGCCGTCGTGCCGCGCAGCAGCCGCTTCAGCTCCCGCTCCGCGTCGTTGCGCACGATCTGGGCGTACGGGGACTCCTTCAGCGTCCGTTCGACCCCGGGGTCACGCAGCGGATGCCCGATGGGCACGTCGGACGGGAGCGGCGGGTCGTGCCGTCCGGCCACCACGATGCGCATCCCCGCCACGGGCCGGGTCGGAAGCAGCGCGGCGATGCTGTGTGCGATGGCTCCCCTGTCCTCGTCGAGACCGTCCACGACCAGCACCAGGCGTTGTTCTCGCTGCCGGCAGGCGGCGGCCGCGGCGTCGAGCAACTGCCACATGTGCGCGGCACGGGTGGCGGCAGTCAGGTAGGGCGAGACAGGTTCGCCGAGGAGGGTCGCCAGCTGCTCGATGACGACGTCCAGGAAGGCTTCACGATCGTCCTGGGCGGCCAGGCGCGCGGTGATGAAGAACGAGACGATGCGGGTGCGCGGTGGCGGGTTCAGAACGAACCAGGACAACAAGGCGGACTTCCCCGCCCACGCCTTCGCGCGCCACCACAGGTAGTCACCGGCATCGGGCCGGGTGCAGAAGTCCGCGAGCTCGGCCAGCTCCTCCTCCCGGCCCAGCAGCATCTCGGGGGCGATCGTCCGTACCTGGTGGAGATAGCCGGACTGCGCAACCGGGTGGGCGGCTGCGAACACGTTGATCTGCGTGTTGCCGCTGCCGATCTGCACCCCTCGCGCACCACGGGCGTCGACGTGGTGGCCGCTCTCGTCCGCTCCCACTGGCAGGCCCGGTCAGTTGAACGTGTTGGTCTGCGTGTTGTTGTCGCCGATCTGCACGCCCTTGGCGTCCCTGGCGTCGACGACATTCGCCCCGGCCACTCCCAGGTCCCGCAGCAACAACCGCGCGGCGGCGAGGATTTCCGCGTCCTGATCCGCACCCGTCGCGGCCAGCCGCTCCCTCAGCCGGGCCTCCCAGACCCCGGGCTCGACCTCACGGGCGTCCAGGACCCGTGCGCCGTCCTCACCCCCAGCGGCAAGACGCCGGCGCACCGCCTCACGCAACCCCGCGTAGCCGTCCCGGACCGCACTGCTCGCGGTATCCGTGAGCCCCGCCGAAGCACCCGCGGCCAGCGCGGCCATCACCAACTCCACTCCAGACATCCTCGCCCCGTCATCGAACCGAATCGGCCTGGTATCGGCCGGCCGCACAACTGGTGCTACAGGCAGCCAGTTTCACACCTTGCCGACCTCTGCGCAGTGGAACACTGGACACGTCATGATGCTCACAGACCGCTCAGGAGGTCCTGGGCTGTGGCTGCTTCGGGCGTGCCCAGGTCCCGGTACGCCGATACGGCCCGTTGCAGATGCTCGCGTGCTGTCACTGGGTCAGCGCGTGCCAGGGCGAGCCGGCCCGATTCCAGTTCAACCCTGGCGGCTCCGGATCGATCACCGATCGCCGCGTAGGTCCTCCCGGCCTGTTCCAAGCGCTCCGTGGCCGCTTGCCACCGTGCTTCCCGCAGGTCCAGCACACCGAGTTCGATGTTCGCCCACGCCGTACCGCGCCTGTTCCCCAGGCGCTCGTACTCATCCCGGGCGTCCGTCACATGGCGTCGTGCGGCGGCGAGATCTCCCATGGAGCGATACAGGGAACCGAGCTCCACCCGCGCGTCGGCGGCGTTCCTGGCGCTGTCCATGGATGTGAAGACGTCCAGAGCTCCTTCGAGCAGGGCCTGGGCATCGGCGTACTGTCCGAGGATCCGCTTCGTGATGCCGGTCTCACGCTCGGCCCACGCTCGTCCGCTGCGGTCGCCGGTGTCGGAGCAGATCGCATGCGCGGCCGCGAACTGGTCCAAGGCACTCGGATAGTCACCGAGGAGTCGGTCGAGTGTGCCGAGTTCGATGCGGATCCATGCCTCGTTACGCAGGTTCCGCAGGCTCTGATAGATGCCGAGCGCCTCGTCGAAGGAGACCCGGGCCGCGGCATAGTCGCCGGTCGCCCTGCTGAACAACCCCAGCGTGCCGCGGCCGTTGGCGACGCCCCGGAGCCCGCCCATCCGTCCGTGGAGGGTGACAGCACGCTCCATCGCGTTCCGCGCGGGGGCATACTCCGCCAGATGGTAGTGAATGACGGCCAGTTCGGCGTAGCAGAACGCGCGGCCACGATCGTCGCCCAGGGTCTCGAAGTGCCCCAATGCCGCCTGTGTGTGTCCGAGTGCGCTGCGGTACCGTCCGGTGCACCGGTGCAGGACCCCCAATTGGCTGTGGCTGCAGCCTTGTCCGAGGACATCCCCTGTCGTGACAGCCAAGTGCAACGAGGACTCGTTCAGCTCTTCGGCCTGGACGATGTTCCGGTGGATCCGCAGGAAATAGCTGAGACCGCAGGTCAGCTGCCAGGTCGTCGCCCATTCCTCGTCGACCGCGAGCCGGGCGACCGCCCTGAAGTCCACCAGATAGATCTCCAGCCACTCCAGAGCTGCCTTCTCCTCCGTGGGAACATCGGGTTCGGTGGCGGCGTCGGCCGGGAGGTCGATGACCAGAGGAGAACCGATGGCGGCATTCGCCAGGGCAAGCTGGCGTGCCGTCAACCGGAACAGCCGCCGCATTGCCGCCGTACGCGATGAACTGCTGTCATGAAGCTCGGACTCCCGTAACGCAAGCGCGCGTACCGAATCGTGCACGCCGTATCCATGCGGGTCCGGTCGGCCGATGATGCCCCGGCGGTGGAGTTCGTTGAGCGACCGATCTGCTTCCTCCACCGGGATGCCGGCCAGCACCGCCGCCGTTTCGCCGGTGACATGCGGCCCGGGATGGAGCGCCATCCGACGGAAGACCAGCTGGTCACGTGTGTCCAACGCCGTCACTGACCAGCCGAAGGGATCCATGTTCACATCGTCTCCTGCTCGGTGCGGGACGCCGTCCCCGCTACGGAGCCCGGATCCGTCCGGTGCGGTGATGAGGCGGTCCGCCACATGTCTGACGGTCAGAGGCAGCCGGTAGATCTCAGCCAACGCGCTGATGACGGAGGTGTCGATGTCGTGTGAGGCTCTCGTCAGGACGGCGGTGATGACGGAGCACGCCTCGTCCCGGGTGAGACCCCCCACTTCGAGGTGCAGGTCGGGATCAATGCCGGCAACAACACGCCGGCTCGTGACGATCACCATGGCGTGGCGGGAGTTCGGCAGAAAGGGCCGCACCTGTTCCGCCCGGGTGATGTCGTCGAGAACGATGAGGAATCGTCCGTTCCCCACCGCGGACCGCCACTGGCCGCTCATGTCGTCGACACCGAACCGTGTCTGCGGAGCGGGCGCACCGATGGTGGTCAAGGCACTCGCCAGGACGTCCTGGGCGCTGAGTCTTCCCGCCGGTTCCGAATGGCTCCGGTACCTCAGGAACAGCTGGCCGTCAGGGTAGCGGGCCACGAGGCGATGAGCCGCCTGCACAGCCAGAGCCGTCTTCCCGCTGCCGGACGGACCCGTGATGGAACACACGAACGGTCGTGACGCGCTGAGCTCCGGCGTGCTTTCCACGAGCCGGCGCAGCTCCTCCTGTCGGCCGGAGAAGACTGCCGCTTCCGGCGGGAGGGTGTTGACCCGGGCCCGATGAGGAGGCGGATCGTCGTCGGTGGAGACCGGGGTGCGATCTGAGCCCGGCACGAGGGCCGCGCCCACGGCTGCGAGTGTGATGAGGACGAGCAGCGAGGAGAAGAGCCACCAGTTCCAGGTCGAGGTGATGATGTTGGTGACCACCCCCACCGCGGCGCCGAGCACGGGCCCGGACGCCAGGACCGCCATCTCCCGGCGCCGGCCCGGACGGTCACCGCTCATCCGATCTCCCCCGGTCATCGATCAACGAGCACCTCGGATTCGACCGAATGCCGTCCCGCCAGTATTCCGGCGTCGCGGCGACGAGGACGGGGCGTTCTCGGAATCGAGTGGAAGGCTGTGGCGGGCGTCCTTGAGGGCGGCTCCGGCCACGTGCACGGTCAGGGCCGCTCCCACACCGTCACCGCCAGCGTCTGCCGGCCGCCGCCCGCGCCGCCGTCCGCCGTGAAGAACCCGACCCGACCGCCGTCCGTCCCGAAGCACACGATGGAGCCCGCCGTAACGTCCGCCGTTCGCTGCCCCAGGTGCGTATTGAGAAGGGTGACGCACTGCTCCCGCTTCGGCGGGGTCGCGCCGTTCCAGGACACGACTGTGGTGCCGACGATCTGGCCCGGTTCGCAGCTGAGTTGGCAGGCGAGTCCGAGATCCCCCATCGGTGCCCGCTGGGGCGGTACGGAATCCAGCGACCAGCCCGTGATCGGACTCCCGCTCGTGCTCCCGTCATCCAGCGTCAACGTCCCCTGCCAGCGCACGTGTACGGCCGCGGGAGCCGTCGAGGCGGGCGGCTCGGTGGCGGGCGGCGTAGCGGGTTCGGTGGAGGGCGGCGGGGTCGTGGTGGAGGGTGCGGTGGTCGGGGTGCGCGGCGGGTCCCGCGTGGGTGCCGGGGGCGGGGCGCTCGCGCCGCTCGCCGAGCTCGCACCGGACGGGACCGCTGCCGACGAGCCAGCGGTCGACGATGATCCCTCGTGCTGGAACAGCACCGTCCCCAGCACGATCGCCGCCACTCCGACGAGCGCAACCACGAGCTGAGCCCTGGTCGTTGTGATGGCCGGGATCTCCACCCCGCCCAGTTTCACCGCTTTCCCCACCACGGACGCGACCAGGCACCCCACACCGAAGATCCACAGCGGCGCGATGTAAGCGATCACAGCTGTCCCTCCCCCTGCCTGCACACCACGCCACCGCGGTGCATGCGACGGTAGCGGCCCGCCAGGACCGAGAGAAGAAGATGTCACCCAGTGCCGTCCGACCTGCCTTTCAGCACCCCTTCGGCCCGGTCGCGGCGCTCGGCCGGACACGGGCGGCGGCGCGGAAATCGGCGCCGCCGCCGTCACCTGCCGGACTTCACTGGGCCCAGGGAGCGGTCCTAGACCCTTTCAGCCGTCCGCTGCGGCGTCAGTTCCGCCCCGACCGGGCGCAGATACAGGCGCAGAGTGTGGGCGGGCTCGGCCGTCCCTCGGTCCCAGCGGGTATCGGCGACGGTGCAGGCGGGCCCGTCGCTCAGCCAGTCCGCGGCCGCTTGGAACAGGGCGGCGGGGTCCTGTCCGGCCAGGATCAGCGTCCCGTCGTCCTCCACGGTGACCCACAGGTCGACATGGGAGTTCACGAACGCACCGGCCCGCTCGCGGAGCTCTTCGACCAGCGTCGCAGTACCAGGATCAGTCATCATCGCTCTGCCTTCCCCGCACGATATGTCAGTGACTGTTCGTGTGCCCCGCTTACCTTCCGTCACTCCCCCGAGTCCCTCCGGATCGAGCGAGCGCCGAAGAAACCGCCTGAACGCCAGGAAATGCCAACAGCCGCCCCACCCCTGACATCGGAGATGGGACGGCTCTTCGGCAGCGTCGGCTGCGGCGTTACGCGGCGGTGGTGGTCGTGCGGGGCGCGGGGCGCTCGCCTGATCCGGAGCGGCGGGCCTGGGCGAAGCGGCTGCGTCGGCCGCGGGTGGCGGTGGCGCTGCGCTTGGCGCGTTCCACGACCGGTGCGGCGATGACGCACGGGATGCCGCTGGGGGCCTGGGCTCCGGTGAT
>NZ_JAPVLS010000187.1:0-5749 GCF_027158125.1 Streptomyces sp. H39-C1 | reverse complement strand
CATCCGGCAGCGGCCAGTACACCGGGGACCTGAAGGTCGTCGCGCTGGCCACCGCGCTGGAGAACCAGGCCGTGGGCGCCTACCAAGCGACCCTGGCCGCAGCCAAGGCGGGCAAACTCGGCACCGTACCGCCCGCGGTGGCGACGTTCGTCACCACCGCGATGGCCCAGCACGCCGACCACGCCAAAGCCTGGAACGCGGTCCTGACCGGCGCCGGCAAGCCCGCCATCACCAATGTGCCGCTGTCCAACCAGGCCGACGTCACCGCCGCACTCGGCAAGGCGACCGATGTCGGCTCCGTCGCCAAACTGGCCCTGCAGTTGGAGGACCAGGCCGCACAGACGTACCTGTTCGCGACCTACAACGTCATCAGCCCTGCCGGGATCAGCACCGCCGCCACCATCGCCCCCGTCGAGGCGATGCACGCCGCGATCCTGCACTACGTGCTCGGTCAGTACCCCGTCCCGGACGACTTCCTGCCCGTGGACAAGGCCGCCAGCACCACCCTACTGACGGTCTGATGATGCATGGTGCGCCCCGGGCTCCCAGCGTGTCGGGGACCGGGGCGCACCACGTCCTTGGTATCGCTATCCCATGTCAATCATTGCCGTCGATGGATGGGGCCCGCAGATGAACGTCAACGCCAACCGAGTACGTCCCCGTCGCGGACGCCTGGCCGCCGCGAGTGCCATCTGCGCACTGCTCGCTGTGACGGGCTGTTCCAGCTCCAGCTCCGGCGGCTCGTCCTCCTCCACCGTACCGGCCTCACCTCCCGCGGGCACCGCGTCCGGAGCAGCGGCCCGCATCGTCATCAAGGACTTCCTGTTCAACCCGGCCTCGCTGACCGTCGCACCGGGCACCGTGGTCACCGTCCTCAACGAGGACAAGACCCCGCACACCGCCACGGCCACCGACTCCAAGGCCTTCGACACCGGCACCATCGCCGGCGGCAAGTCCGCAACGTTCAAAGCCCCCGCGACAGCGGGGAACTACAGCTACATCTGCAACATCCACCAGTACATGAAGGGCACCCTCACCGTCCGCTGAGGTATCCCAGCCCCGTCGGCCGTCGCCGCAGACACCGAAGGAGTCGGCCATGACACCTGCCCCAACGTCCCGCAGCGCCCGCCGGACCACGCGCCGGGCATGCCGGGTCACTGCCGCAGTGGGCTTGGCCGTCGACGCGTACGTCCATGCCAAGTCCCCGACCCCGACATCGAGGGCCGATACCTGGAAGAACTCATCCACGCCCCCCTTCCCGAGTGGCTGCGGTCTCGGCACCCATTTCGGCTTCGGCCTGGGCGGCGATCGCCTCCTGGCGGGCCCGGTCCTGCGGGTCCAGGTAGTCCAGGTGGTTCCAGCGCGCGGTGTCGTAGCCGGTGTCGGCGTTCCACGGGTAGACCGCGCTCCACGGCCGGTTCCACGCGCGTTGCAGGTCCTGCCGGGAGCTCAGGCGGTCACGGCTGTCGAGGAAGATGTCCTTGGCCAGCTTGTCCAGCTGCCAGTGGGCGGTGTTGGCCGCGTCCTGCACGAGGCTGTCCAGGGCGAAGGCCATCTTGTAGCCGGTTGTGCCGTAGTGGTCGTCGCGCTGGACAGCCAAGAGCGGGGCGAGGAATGCGTCGATGGCCTCGGTGTCGGCGGCGGTGATGTCGTCGGTGTAGTGAAGGGTGCGGTTGAGTGCGGCGGGGTCGGTCACGGGCGGGGGAGTCCCGTCGGTCGCGGCGCCGGTCGGACGGGGCGTCATGTCCCGGTTTATCGCCTCGGATATGAGAGGACATACACCGCCTATGTCTCGATTTAGGTAGATCTGTAACCTGGCCGAAATCACCCTGGGTGGGGCCTTTAAGGAGAAAGTCGCGACTGATCGAGCGCACCCGGCTGTATGGTTCGACCACCTTTAGCCTGATAGCTCCTATCCGGTTCGAGGATGCCGCGAACGAGGCTTTCGTCTCACTCGAACGAGCGATATCCCTGCCAAGTGCACTGTGGGTCAGCGGACTTATGGCCAGTCAGCCGAACCGCAGCGCCTACCTCAGCGACCTTACCGATGCCTGCTGGGCCCTGATGGAACCGACCATGACGGCATGGAGGGCCGAACGGCAGAAGACCTCGCTCGGACTGGGCGGTCAGGTCACCGACCTGCGCGAAGTCATGAACGCGATTCTCTACGTGAACCACACGGGCATCCCCTGGCGCTACCTGCCGCACGACTTCCCGCCGCCCAGCACCGTCTTCTCCTACTTCAGCACCTGGACCGCCGACGGCACGATCGAGAACCTCGGCGTCCGGCTGCGTCGGAGGGTCCGTGAGCAGGTGGGACGCACTGCCGAGCCGACCGCCTGCGTCATCGACGCCCAGAGCGTCAAGACCGCCCACAGCGTGCCCAGCAGCACGCAGGGCATCGATGCCGGGAAGAAAATCGTGGGCCGCAAGCGGAGCATCGTCGTCGACACCCTCGGCCTGTTACTGCTGGTCACAGTGACCGCAGCCAGTGTTTCGGACAACGACGCCGGCAAGCAGTTGCTCACCCGGATCGCCGTCGCCCACCCCACGATCACCAAGGCCTGGGTCGACACCGGCTACAAGACCCGAGCCATCGAACGCGGAGCGGCCCTGGGCATCGATGTCGACGTCGTCCCGCGGAACACCCAGGTCAAGGGCTTCTCCGTGGTCCCGAGACGCTGGGTGGTGGAACGAACTTTCGGTTGGATCATGATGCACCGCCGACTGGCACGGGACTACGAGACGAAACCCGCACACTCCGAGAGCATGATCCGCCTCGCCATGATCTCCAATCTCCTGAAGCGGGCAACCGGCGAAAGCACCATAACCTGGCATAATCCATGAAATGCCACTCAAGCAAGCCCCTGCGAAGTTCCGAGCAAGGTGTATCGGTAGCCGATGACAGTGAGCCTTTTCCATCATCGCTCTGAGCTGGCTGGGCGCAGGGTGGGGACGGCTTGAACGAAGGCGGTGGCCGACAGATCAAACACCAGGCACCAAGGGCCAGCCAGAATACGAGTCAGGCCCCGCGTCGGGACGGCACACCCATACTCACAGCCGGAGTAGTACGGGCGGTCCGCGGCGAGGCGATCGATGGGCAGCAGCGTGCCGTCCAGCAGGACGAAGGCTTTCGTCGACGCGGTGCGGGCGGCGTCGGCCAAGGCGGGCGCGAGGTCGGCCAGGAGGTCGATGGCCTCGGCGACGTAGAGGTAGGCGGTCGTGACTCCGACGCCGAATCCGGCAGCGAGCTGGGCGTAGGTGTGTCCCACGCGCAGGTGGGCGAGTGCGAGCAGGGCTCGGCGGCCCGCGCTCAGCCGCCGCCACCTGGACCCGATCGCACGGCGGTGCCGCCGCAGTTGTTGCGCGAGGAAGCGCAGCGTGGAGCTGGACACGTCGACGCGGACGGGTAGACCAGCATGCGAAGCCTCTGGTGGAGACGGTTCTCTTGGTCGAAAACTCATCTACCAGGGGCTTCACCCTGTTGTCAGCCCAACGGGCGCACTGCTGACGCAGGTTGGAAAAGGCTCAGTAGCTCGAAGCGGCCACGCCGATCAACGGAGCGGAGACAGAACCCGGCGTATATGGCCGACTCGTCCGCCGCCTTATATCGCCGCAGGTCAGAGCGTGATTTTCAGGGCGGTCATTCCGGCCGGATCGAATCCGGCTCGAATGTGCCATCAAGAGCGCCCGCCGCACGCGCGGCTTGGTTGCGCAAACGTGGAGGCCCTGACCAGGGACGATTCCGGAGCGGAGAGCGGAAGGCCATACTCCCCGTACATCCGTGTTTTGTCCGGAAGACTCGGAGAGGACGCGATCGCCGCACGACGGTCTTCTGGGCTTTACCGCAACCCAGACCCATCCGGTGCTGGTGTCAGTTCCGAATACAGGGTGTGAGTTGATCCCGGCGGCCTTGGTAAAGCCCCTTCGGTCGCTGTTCCTCCCTATGGCACAGGAGCCCCTCATCCCATACGGCACCGGACTGCCGCGGGGCTTCGTTTGGAGCACGCCATGAACAAGACTCTCCTCCCCCTGGTGGGTATCGCCGCGTTCGCCATCCCGCTGGCGCTGCCCGCGGTGGCATCCGCGCAGTCCACCGGCGGCGGTGCGAACTATCAGGCCACCCTCGACCCGGTGGCCACCAACATGGTCGACGGATCCGGCATGGCCACCGTCACCCTGTCGGGCAACCAGGCCACCGTCTCGGTGACCGCCAACCAGCTGCTCGACGCTTCCCCGCACGCCCAGCACATCCACATCAAGGGCTCGGGTGAATGCCCGAAGGCGGACGCGGCCCATGACCACAACGGGCACAAAGCCATCAGCACCACCGACGGTCTGCCCGCCTACGGCAAGATCGGCACGTCCCTGACCACCAAGGGCGACACCAGCCCGAACAGCGCGCTGGCCATCGATCGCTTCCCGGCCACCGGCTCGTTCCACTACACCCGCACGATCACCGTGACCCCGGACGTGGCGGCCGCAGTGCGGGCCGACAACGCCGTGATCGTCGTGCACGGCATCGACTACAACCACAACGGCAAGTACGACAACGTCCTGGGCGCCAGCGAGCTGGACCCGAAGCTCCCCCAGGAAGCCACCGCCCCCGCCATCTGCGGAGCCCTCAACGCCATGCCCACCGGGGGAGCGGGCACCGGTGACGGAGCCACCCAGGCCTCCACCGGCGGCAACAGCGCTGATCTGATCGCCACCGGCCTGGGCGCCGCAGCGGTCGCGGCACTGGCCGGCACCCTGATCCTGCGGCGCAGGAACGCCGCAGCCCAGCGATGACCGACGGGACCGGGCCCGGCACCAGCCCCGAGCCGGACCCGGAAGCCGCCGCCCCCCGTCCGGCGGGGGGCGGCACCCGCCGCCGCACCATCATCGGACTCACCGCAGCACTGGCCCTGGCCGCAGCCGGCGCCGCCGTCGCCCTCACCGGCGGGCCCAGCAGCAGCGTCCCGCCACCCCAGCCCCCAGCCGTGGCAGCACCGGCCGCAGCGGCGCAGCCCACCTCACTCCAGCCGCCCGGCCCACCGGCGCCGCACTCCTCCACCGGACCCGTACTCTCGGCATCCGTACCGGTGGCCCTGGATATCCCCGCCATCGGCGTCCACACCACGCTGCTGTCCCTGGGCCGCAACCCCGACGGAACCGTCCAGGTCCCCTGGAAGCCCCTGCAAGCCGGCTGGTACAAGAACTCACCCACCCCCGGACAGCTCGGCGCCTCCGTCATCCTCGGCCACGTCGACTCGAAGGAGACCGGGCCCGCCGTGTTCTACCGGCTCGGCGCCCTCAAAGCGGGCACCCGCATCAGCGTCACCCAGGCCGACGGCACCACCGCCGCCTTCACCACCGACTCCGTGCGGGCCTACCCCAAGGACGACTTCCCCACCCTCGACGTCTACGCCACAAACGCTGACCGGCCCCAACTCCGCCTCATCACCTGCGGCAATTGGGACCCTGGAACCCACACCTACCTTGGCAACATCGTCGCCTTCGCCACCCTCACCGGCACCGCCTAAGATCACCTTGCCCGGGTGCCAAGCGGCCAACCGCCGGCCTGACTCACCTGCTCAGAGGACGACTGCACGAACAACTGTCAAGACAGGGGACCGTTCGGGCAGGTCGGCGTCATCGAGTGGGCAGATCCCCTGGATGCGTTGGGCGGCGTCACCGACGCCCCTTAAAGGAGACGAAATGTTCGGTTATCGCGTTCCCGCCCCCGACGAGGCGATGCTGATTTCAG
>NZ_JAPVLS010000186.1:0-5771 GCF_027158125.1 Streptomyces sp. H39-C1 | reverse complement strand
GCGGATGTGGCTGCGGGCAGCGAGGCGGGCGTCCCAGCCGTGCGGTGTGGCCATCGGCACGTCGCCGAGCAGCTCGTGCCACTGGGCGAGCTGGTCGCGGGCCTCGCCTGGGTCGGTGCGGCTGGTGCGGGGGTCGAGTCGGCCGATGTAGGCCAGCAGGGCGGCGATTTCGCGGCGGTCCATGGTCAGCCCTCCGTTGCGGTCGGCTCGTCGTCGAGAGCGGCGAGGAGCGCTGCGGTGTGGGCCTCGGCGCGGGTCATCCCGCCCGGCTGTGCGGGGCCCTTGCCGGGCAGGGCGTAGAGATTCGGGCGGCCCGGGGGGTGCTCCCGGGCGACCCAGGAGCGCCAGTCGGCAGCCCACACTCCCGCCGACTTCACGCCGCGGTCGGCGCGGTGGGCCCGCCACTTCGCGTCGGCCGCCTGCAGGCCCTCCTCGCCGAGGCGATCGAGGTGCCCTTGCTGGCGGATCCAGGTGTGGGTTTCTGGGTCGACCTTCCACTCGCTGGCCGAGGTGACGGTGCCAGCCCTACTGCTGTACCTACGGTTCACCTTCGGTTCACTACGGTTCTGGGGGGCGGAATCCGTACCCTCGGGGGTGCGGATTCCGTACCGTCGAGGGGTCGGATTCCGTCGCGAGGGGTCGGATTTCGCACCGGTCGGATTCCGTTGCGAGGGGTCGGATTCCGTACCCTTGACGGGCCAGATCCCGTACCGCTGGAGCTTCTCCGGCACCAGCTTGGGCACCGGGTCCGTGGCGCAGGACTCGACCTGGTCGACGCGCACGTTCGGCTCTTCCTTCCTGAGCACGGCGAGCTTGGCCAGGAAGGCGGCGGCGCGTGGCAGGCGGTAGACCGTGGCCCGCTGCGGGCCCTGGTAGTCGGCGAGCAGCTTCAGCTCGTCGCCGTCCGTGAGGGCTTTCAGCGCCGCACGCACTGCGGTCCGCGAGGCGTTCGTGCGCTCGACCAGGCTGCCCAGGGAGGCCCAGGCCACGCCCTGCTCGTCGGGGACCCGGTCGGCGATCGACAGCAGGACCAGGCGTGCGACCCCCCGGCTGGAGCTGTGCTCCCATACCCATTCGCGGGCGTCGGCGCTCATCGGCCACTCCCGTTGCCGGAGCGGAGCGGACGGCCTGGACGGGGCGCGGTGTTGTTCTCCGGACCGGGGCGGTACAGGGCCGAGGTCGGGCTGGTTGCCGTGCAGGCCCGTCGGGTGGGCCTTTTGCGCAGGGCGGGAGGCATGCAAGAATCCCCTTTGCAGTGATGCCACGCTGAGACGCCCCTGGAAGGGATCAGCGTGGTGATGGTGGGCAATCTCCGCCCTTGCCGGGGCGGGTCTATGCCGTGAAGCGCTCGGCGTCCGGGAGTTGTCGCTCTCGGGCGCCGCCGCTGTTTCTCGACCTATGCGGTCCGGTCCGTGTGCCGCTCACTCCTCGCAGTCGCAGCCGGGCAGGTTGCCCGGGGGACGACGAACATACGCAAGGAGCTGTGTCAAGGTCTAGAGTTGGTTCTCAAACTCTGTATTGGTTGCAGAAAGTGACGGAGCAACCCTCTGTGCTGCTGCCCAGAGGCGCTGGCTCTCACGGACTGTGATCTGTCCCCATAACTGTCCGGGCAGTCGCCGGGCACCCTTGGGGGAGGCGGCCGGCGCCAAGGCGCTCTCGGCGACGCGCCTTCCTGGCGTGACGGCAGGTGCGACACTCCCCTACGTCCTCTCGATTCGGTGATGGGGGGCGGCCAGTAGGCTGGCCGGTGCCAGCACCTGTTGCGGACTCGACTGCAGCGAGGTCTTTCCGCGTACGGGTGATCCGGATCTGTTGGATCTGCGCTGCGATGCGGGGCTCACCCAGGTGGAGGCCGCGGCCCTGCTCGGGACCAGTCATGTTCCGGTCAGCAATGAGGAGCGTGGCCGCCGGCGGCTCGATCCCCGCTTACGAGCCGCTCCTCGCGAAGGCGTACCACGTCACCGAGAAGGATCTTCTGGTGGCGCAGGACCGTAGCTTCGGCATCGCGCCGGCCGCCGTGCCGGCCGGGCCCTCGATGCCCGAGACCCTGGCCGGAAGGAGCACCTTCCTTCTCGGCAGCCGCTTCGCGGCCGACGAGGTTCCCGGCGACGCGGAGATCATGGGACGCATCAACGCCGGCGCCGGGCGACAGCTTCTGAGCGCCGCCGAGTTCGGCGCCCTGCGCTCGGGGGAGAGGGAGCTTGCCGACCTCCTGGGCGGCGCGGCCGACAGGGTGGTGTTCCTGGACGGGCTCGGGGAGGTCCTGGGTGTCTCGCCCATGGTCTTCCAGTCCGACGACGTGGTGGCGCGCCAGGTCGTGGAAGGCATCCAGCGCCTGGCGGCCAGCGGTCAGGGCTTCGCGATGGCGGCCCGCGGCGCTGAGGAGATGGGTGTCTCGCCGCAGATGCTGGCCGCTCTCGCGGCGGTGTTGGAGCAGGCGGAGCGCGATCGACCCGGCCCGCAGCCCAACTGACACCTCACAGCCAGAGGCTGGCGGTTGCCATGCCCAGCCCCGCGCCGGCCAGGGCCTGGGCCACCGTGTGGTACGACAACGCGTCCAGCAGACAGCCAGCACCACGTCGTAGGCGAGAATCCACCACGGCGTGTGCACCACGGCGAGCATGGTCACCACGGCGCTGGCGACGGCAGCGTCCACGCTGATCTTCCACAATGATCTTCAAAGCGCCTTCTCTCGTGTCACATGCTGCAACGGCTCGTGAACCGACTGGCCGCGACGCACACCAAACCCGGTTGGGCGTCACTGCGCTGACCCTGCGAGGCCAATATGCACGGCCATCTCCCCTTCCTGTCACCCCGGTTCCTTGCGGTCCCGTTGTGTGGACGGATAGATCTTGGGCTTGGTTTAGATCTCTCGTCAATGCACCCGAAAGATCACGGCGAAGTGACGAAGGCTTGTGCGCGCGCAAGTCGGAAAGGCTCCGCTGTGCCCAACTCTCCAACGTATTAACGGACTTCGCGAACCGGGCGCAATGCGGCTACGCAGGTCTCTCGGCGTTCCGAAAGGACAAGTCGGTGCAAAAATTGGTGACCGGCAATCTTCTGCCGGTCGCCTGGCGCCCACGCTCGGAAACCGGAAATTTTCTGCCGGTCGCGCCGTCCGTCCATCGATCTGTAATGTGATGCAGCGAACAGCAACTATCCGGCATTGACGGAGAGGCCACATGATTTGGTCCGGATATAATCTCGCCGGATCAGCAAAAATGCAGACGAAGGTTCGATGAAAGGCGTGTACAGAGGCATGAAGGATTCCGGCGATGAAGGAACAACTGCCGGGCTCGGCGCCCTGCTGCGCGCCTTCCGGGCCGCCGCCACCGCCGCGCTCGGCCGCCCGGTCCTCCAGCGAGACGTCGCCGCCGCCCTGGGCAGGAGCGAGCGCTGGTACCGGGACCTGGAGGGCGGAGCGATCACCCGGACCCTCACCCGCCGAGAAGTCGACACCATCGGCACGTTGTTCGGCCTCGACCGCGTCCAGCGGCGTGCGCTGTTCCTCGTCAGCAACGGAGGGGGCCACTCCGACCCGGAGGCCCTGGAGCCACCGCGTGTCAGCGACGAACGGCGCCTCCTGCTGGACCAGCAGCTCTTCCCCGCCTACGTCGTCGATGCTGCGTGGAACGTACTCGGTGTCAACGCGCCGATGGCCGCGCTGTTCCCGTGGTCAACCGTGCCCGGCGCCAACCTCATGCGGTGGCTGCTCCTCAGCGCTGAGTCGCGGGACCAGCACCTGAACTGGGAGGCCGACGCGGAGGTGTGTGTCCGCATGCTCCGCGACTCGGCCGTTGACCGTCCCCTCGACCCAGACCTCCAACAGCTCATCATCGACACCCGTGAAAACCCCGACGTACGCGACCTGTGGAACCGTGGCGCATCCGAATTCGCCGACCATTATGACGGCCACGTACTCCAGATGGCGCTCCCGTTTTTCGACGGTCAGGTGACTGAATTGGTCACCCACGTGCTGTATCCCGCCGGCCTTCCGGGTTGCCGCATGACGATCTTGACTCCGCGGGCAAGCCGTGAGCCGGAGTGCGAGCAGCCCGTTCGTGAGCGCAGTTGCAGATCGTGATCTTGTCCGAGGGCGGCCCGGGCCGCCCTCGTCGCCGCGATGCTGCGGCCCGCGTCGCGGGCTCCTATCCCGCTGACCCACCTGCCGGATCCTGCGACTGAACGCCCACCGCTCATCCAGTCTTCCCAGGCAGCGGGATCGTTCGTCCGGCCGTCTGACTGAATGCTGAAGTCTCCCATGAGCGTGAGAAGGTCGTCACCGGCGCGCTTCGCGAGCTGCCACGCGAATCGTGACATGGCCACAAAGGCTTCGCGTCCGTTCAGCTCGTAGGCCACGACGCTCTCCGTCCTCATGCTGGGCCTCGCCCGCCAGGGTCGCGAGCGGCGGCTTGCACGCGGCCTGGGAAGGCGCGGCCATGGAAGATCACTCGTGGTTCGTAAAGAGGGCGCAGACGCTGGACGAGAGCAGGTTGTCGGCCGCCCCGCGGGCACGCGTCGTGGGTCGATTCCCGTAGGTCGGAACCCGGCTGTCGGGCCTGTCCGCTGGGAGTGGGGCCTGCGTCGAACCTGCCGCGCAAGAAGTGCTGGACCATTCGCCGGGTAGGCCAAGGATGCTCCAGCCTACGGGGGCGAAGCCTTGTAGCGCGCGCCTACGATTTCAGGGTTGCTGCAGGCGCCGCCTGCCCCAGGCGCCCTTGCGTGGGCAGTATCACTCTTCGGAGAGGAGAGGAAGATTATAGAATGTACCAATGATCATGTACGACACACATAGTGGACCGGTCGTTCGCGTAGGTAACCCCGGACAAGGGGTCCACTTGCTGTTCTCCGCGCCGACTCGGCCGTACGGAAACGACCCTGCGCTGGACATGCCCATACGGGTTAAGGGTGCGTGGGTGGACGTCAGTGAGATGGTTCGGACACTCGACGGGGACGGGCTGATCGAGTTCTTCTCGTCCCTGGCCGACGAATCGAGCCCGTGGAACGAACCTCGCACCTGGCAGTCCAGTGAAGAAGGACTGAAAATCTCCGCGCAGCGTTCAGGCGGGCGCATCATCCTGACGTGGGGAATACGGGCGAAGGTCGCCGAGACCGAAAGTACCTGGTACTTCGAGACTGTCACCTCCCACCGGGGCGAGCGGGCAATGCGGGAATTTTCCGAGGCATTTCAAGATCTTCTTTCTTGGAAATCCCAGGCGGTCGCCTGAACGAGCGTCGGCGGCCCAGTCGACTGTCCAACCCGACGAGACTTCCGTCCGTGATCGCCGCCGGTGCGGTGCGCATCGGCCGACGGGTTCGGGCACATCTGCCGTGAAGCAGGCGGCTGGGCCGCTTGGCGGGGGCGGCGCCGCGGCCAGTCCGACGGCGGGTCGCGCCAGCGGCTTCTGAGCGCTCCCTGGTCCTGCGAGGCTGAGGTTCATGCCATGTCCGGTTCTCCGCCGACGGCACCGGCCGCGTGCCGCCCTGGGCCTGGTCGTCAATGCGGTGGTGCTCTGGAGAACCCGCGACCTGGACGCTGCACGATCGGACGGTAGCCAGAGCCCCGGTCCGCCCAGTGCTTTTCCCCGAACCCCAGCGGCAGCCACACGCCGCCACCATGGTAGTTCTTGAGGTGACCCCCGGAGTGACTCTGCTGGTCTATTCACGGTGGCGTGAGTGAGAGGCGGAGTGTGCTGAGGCGGGAGGTCCAGCTACCGCCGAGCGGGGTGCCGGTGAGCCAGGCGTCGATGCGGACGAGGTTGAGAGCCATC
>NZ_JAPVLS010000185.1:0-6040 GCF_027158125.1 Streptomyces sp. H39-C1 | reverse complement strand
ACGACGACCCTCCGCAACTCGAAGCGGAACCACCGCAGCTGGTGCCGCCGCCGGCCCAGCCGCCCGCGGCATCGCCCCACGAGCCCGGGTCGGACGCGTCGGACGACGGCTGCGAGGACTGCGCCAACTGGTCGCGCAGGACGGTGTCCTGGATCGAGGCGGCACCGGCCAGCGCGAACAGCATGGTGGCGTCCGAGCCGGTGGAGGCGGTGCGGGAGGCCAGCAGCGGACGGTTGCTGAGCCGCAGCCCGTGCAGCACCCGCTTGCCGGCCGGTGTGAGCCGGCCGCGCGGCGCCGAGCACGTCAGGAGGACGAAGAGCCCGACGGCGAGCCCCGGCAGCACCCGGACGAACAGCGGCAGCCCTGAACCGACGACGAGGTGCGGCATCACCTCCGCCAGCGACAGGAACAGCAGCAGGCACCAGACGGTCTTGTGCAGCGTCGACACCCGCCGCCATCTGCGGTGCACCTCGGGCTGGAAGAACAGGCCGCGGCGGGCGAGCCGGTCGCCGATCGACTGCACCGGAGATCCGGTCAGCACCGCTGTACGGACCTGGCGCAGGCCGCCGCCCCACTCGGCGCCGCAGGCCTCCAGCAGGGCGGTCTCGACCGGATTCGATGCGACCGGCCGGAGCACGGTCAGCTGTCCTGAAGCGTCCACGGCGATCCGGCCGTCCGCGTGCATCGCCGCGATCACGGTGTCGGCGACCCGGCCCGGACCGCCGGCCAGGAAGGCGGTCTCCAGCGGATCCCGGGGGATGTCGCCGTGGTACGGCCGGGTGAAGCGGCGGGCGCGGATCTTCTCCCCGACGAGGTACGCCGAGGTGGCGGCGATCAGCAGGTACACGGTGAGCATGAGGCCGGTCATGACGTTCATCGAGGTCACCTTCCCGGCAGCGCGGTGCGCGCGGCGTCCATGATCCGGCCGAACCGGCCGAACCGGCCGAACCGTCCGGTCCGCACGAGGCGGCCGGGGCGGGCGGCCGCGGACAGCGGCGCGGGACCCGAGCGCTCCCGCCACCAGCCGTCCAGCAGACGGCGGGTGGCGTCGTCGAGCGCTTCCGCGTCATCGTCCAGCACATGCTCCGCGAAGCACAGCGCGTCGAGGCGGTAGCCGCCCTGCAGCGGGTGCGTGGCCGCGTACCGCAGGAAGGCGGGACGGTAGCGGTCGCCGAGGATTTCCGGCAGTTCCGGGGCCACCTTGGCGGTCACATCGGCGCGCTTGGCCGCGAGGGCCCGCGACTGGACGCCGATCCGGCCGCGGTCGAAACCCTCCGGGACGGGGGTGCCCGCCACCAGCGCGGAGAGCAGCGCCGTCTGCGCGAGCGCGAGCCGCTGCCGTGCGGCGGCGCTGTCGGCGTCAGACACAGTGCGCCTCCTGGGGCCGCTCCGCCGACGGGACACCGCGGATCGCCGCGAGTTCCGCGGCGAGTTCGGCCGCGGACGGGAAGTTGTCGTCCCGCTCCAGCAGGACGCCCGGCGGCCGGATCCGCTCGCGCAGCGCCGCGAGCACGTTCAGCACCGGCCGGGTCACCGGATGGGCGTGCGTGTCGTGCCAGACGCCGTCCTTCTCGGTCCCGCCCGCCACATGGACGTAGGCGATGGCCTCCAGCGGCAGTTCGTCGAGCACCGCGACCGGGTCCTCGCCCCGGTTCACATGGTTGGTGTGCAGATTGGCGACGTCGATGAGCAGCCGTACGCCGGTGCGCTCCACCAGCTCGTACAGGAACTCGCCCTCGCTGAACTCCTCGTCGGGCCAGCCGAGCAGCGGCGCGATGTTCTCCAGCGCGAGCGGCACGGGCAGCGCGTCCTGCGCGATGCGGACGTTCGCGCAGAGCACGTCGAGCGCGTCGCGGGTGCGGGGTACGGGCAGCAGGTGCCCGGCCTCCAGCCGCGGCGAACCGGTCAGCGGCCCGCCGGCCCGCACGAACGCGATGTGCTCGCTGACGAGCGGCGCCCCCAGCAGCCCGATCCGCGTGGCGAGCGCCGCCAGCCGGCCGGGGTCGGGGCGCTCCGCGCCGCCCAGGCCCAGCGAGACCCCGTGCGGGATCACCGTCGTGCCGCTTTCGCGCAGCCGCCGCAGCGGTTCCGGGAGGTGATCGGCGCAGAGGTTCTCCGAGACGACCTCCACCCAGTCGACACCGGGCAGCTCCGCGATCGCGTCCGCGATCTCCGGCCGCCAGCCGATACCTGTACCCAAGTCCTTCATGCCGTCCCCCTCCGCGTTTCCCGCACACGCCGTGCCGGGGTGATGGCCCCGCCGGGACCGGGCGAACCCTGTGGGTGGCCGGTTCAGAGCTTGATTTGAGGTTCCCGTGCCGGTGCGGGCCCGTCGCCCGCCCGGTGTCACGCGCTGGTGGTGCGGCGCAGCGGGAGGTAGTCGGAGACGACGGTGCAGGAGCCGGGGACGATCTCGGTGAAACCGGCGTCGCGCACCACGGGCAGGCCGGAGCCGGTGAGCGCCGGCCATTGGGCGGGCGCCGGAGTGCGGACCGCGAGCGGGAAACCGGCGTCGCGCCACGCGGTGCGTTCGGCGTCCGTCAGTTCCCACCAGGCGAGCTGCGCGCCGTGGCCCGCCTGGGCCATGGCCTTGCCCGCGGACATGTCGAGCTCCGGGTTCATCCAGAGCACCGGCAGCCCGGCCTCCGCCACGGGCGGGGGTTCCGGATCGTCCAGTTCGGTGCCCGAGACCTGGAGCTTCGCCAGCACCTTGGGCCAGCCGTCCAGCGGGACCGGCGGATAGACCCGTACCTCGGCCTCCAGCCCGGTCACGGTGATGCCCGGCAGATATCCGGCCCGGCGCCACTCCGAGCCGCGCGCCCGGCGGACGACCTTGCGGATCCGGGCGTCCTGCCAGTCGCGTACCGCCTCGGCCCATTCGCCGTCGCCCGCGGCCCGTTCGTCGGACAGCAGGGTGAGCACGGCGCGCGCCGCGGTCTCCAGGGCGTCGGTGCGCGCCGGCGGGTCGTCCTTCTCGATGCGGACGACGAGCGGGAGGACGAACTGGGGCGCCGCGTCGCGGTCGATGCTGGTCACGGCCACAGTCTGCCACCGAGCAGGGCGCCGGACGCGTTCGGTCCGCCGGGGCTCGCCGCCGCGCCCGCCATCGGGTCCGCCCAGCCGGGAACCGCCGACGATCTACGATGACCGGGTGGATACGGCCGCGATACGCGTTCCCAGCGAGCTCGACCCGTGCCACCGGGTCGAGCGGATGGCGCTTCCCGCCCCCGGCGACCCGCCGCGGCTGTGGCTGGTGAACGCGGCCCGGCACGCCGACTTCGCGGCGCGGCTGGCGTCCGACGTCCTCGACCCGCAGGAACTGCGCAGCGCCGCGGCGTTCCGCGCCGACGCCGACCGGGACTGCTACCGCGCCGCGCACGTCGGACTGCGGCTGCTGCTCGGCGCCCAGCTCGGCAGCGCCCCCGGAAACGTACGGCTGGTCCGGGAGGACTGCCCGGGGTGCGGCGGGCCGCACGGCCGTCCCGCCGTGGCGGGCGGCGGTGTGCACTTCTCGCTGTCGCACAGCGGCAGCTTCGCCCTCCTGGCGTTCGCCGCGACCCCGGTGGGGGTGGATGTGGAGACCGTCCCGTCCGATGACGCGGTGGCGGACATCGCCTCCGTGATGCACCGGGTGGAGATCGCCGAACTCGGCGCCCTGGAGCCGCCGGAGCGGCCCGCCGCCTTCGCGCGGGCGTGGGTGCGGAAGGAGGCGTACCTCAAGGGGCTGGGCATCGGTCTCGGCCGCGACCCCTCGGCGGACTACGTGGGGACCGGCGAGACGCCCGCGGCCGGCCCGGCGGGCTGGTCCATCGCCGACGTGGCCGTGGGGGAGAACCGCGCCGCCGCGGTCGCCGTGGCCGACCCGGGCGCGGCGGACATCACGCCCTCCGCAGCCACCGCGCACTGAACCGGCGCTCCGTTCTGGACGGGACCGGCGTCCTGCTGGTCCTGGGCCGTCTCCACCTCGGGAGCCGGCTCCGTCTTCGGGGCGTCCTTGAGGATGAAGTACGTCGCCAGGAAGCCCAGCGCCACGAACCTGGCGGAGAACAGGAAGGCCAGGCTGTAGCCGTCCCGCAGTGCCGAGATGTTCTCCGCGCCCTTGTCGAGCAGGGAGTTGCTGCGCGAGGTGGCCACGGTCGCCAGGACGGCGAGGCCGACGGCGGCACCGGACTGCTGGGCGGTGCTGTTGAGGCCGGAGGCGAGACCGGCGTCCTCGGGAGCGGCGCCGGACATCGCCCGCATGATCACGGCCGGGACCGCGAGACCCATACCGAAGCCCTGGATGACGAGCGTCGGCATCACGTGCTGCCAGTAGTTGCCGTCGACCGGTGCGCGGCTGAGCAGGACCAGGCCGATGGCGAGGGCCGCGAGTCCGGTCAGCAGGACCCGGCGGGTGCCGTAGCGGATGGTGAGCTTCACGGAGAAGAACAGCGACATCGTGCCGATCACCAGCGGTGCGGGCAGGAAGGCGAGTCCGGTCTGCATGGAGTCGAAACCGAGCACCCGCGCGGCCCCGCTGCGCTGCCGGTGAGCGCCGCCTCGGGAAGGGCGTCGCGCAGGGCGTCCACGAGAGCGGGCGTGCCCTCCGTGTCCGCGGTGCCGCCGAAGACGTAGAAGTCCGGGCGGACCAGGACGGCACGCGCCCCGATGCCGTTCAGATACGCCGTGTACGTGCCCTCGGTGTCGACGACCGCGCCGCCGCGCGCCTGTTCGGCTGGCGTGCCGGGCGGCAGCAGCCGCACCAGGTGCGCACCGACCCTCTGCAGCGGGTGCCCGTGCAGGCCATGGGCCCCAGGGCCTTGGCGGGGAGGGGGTCGGCGGGCGAGGATGGCGATCATGAACAGTGACCTTTTCGCGGCCGAGAACATGGCCAAGCCGGCCACCGAGCCCGGTATGACCCTGGAGAACGCCAAGTCCGTCAAGTACGCGGTGAACGGCGAGTGTTACGCCCGCCAGGGTGCGATGATCGCCTTCCGCGGCAACCTCCAGTTCGAGGTGAAGGGCCAGGGCGTCGGCAAGTTCCTCAAGCGCGCCTTCACCGGCGAGGGACTGCCCCTGATGTCCGTACGCGGCACGGGCGAGGCGTGGTTCGCGCACGAGGCGGCCAACTGCTTCATCATCAGCCTCGATCAGGGCGACGCCATCACGATCAACGGGCGCAACGTGCTCTGCTTCGACACCACGCTCGACTACGAGATCAAGGTGGTGAAGGGCGCGGGCATGGTCGGCGGCGGCCTCTTCAACAGCGTCTTCACCGGCCACGGCCGGCTGGGTGTGATCTGCGAGGGCAACCCCATCATCATCCCCGTCAGCCCGCAGTCGCCGGTCTACGTCGACACCGACGCGGTCGTCGGTTGGAGCGCCCACCTGGAGACCTCCGTGCACCGCTCGCAGAGCTTCGGCTCGATGCTGCGCGGCGGTTCAGGCGAAGCGCTGCAGCTCATGCTGCAGGGCGACGGGTTCGTCATCGTCCGGCCGAGCGAGGCCAAACCCGTCCAGCCGGCCGCCCACTGACATGAGGCTGGAGCGCGTCGGCCGGCGCTACGGCCTCGGCGGGCCCTGGGTGCTGCGGGACGTGGACCTCGACGTGCCACCGGGTTCGCTGCTGCGCGTCCAGGGCGCCAACGGCAGTGGGAAGTCGACGCTGCTGCGCATCGTCGCCGGCGTCGACCGGCCGTCCACGGGGCGGATCACCGGCCGCCCCGCGACCGCGTACGTGCCCGAACGCTTCCCGCCCGCGCTGCCGTTCGACGCCCATGGCTACCTCGTCCACCTCGGCGCGATCCACGGGCTGCGCCGCACCACGGCAGGCCGGCGCGCGGGGGAGTGGCTGGAGCGGTTCGGGGCCGCCGGCCACGCCCGCACCCCGATGGACGAGCTGTCCAAGGGCACCGCCCAGAAGATCGCCGTCGTCCAGGCGCTGCTCGCCGAGCCGCGGTTGCTGGTCCTGGACGAGGCGTGGACGGGCCTGGACGAGGCGGCCCGCACGGTCCTCGACGACGCGGTGCGCGAACGGGTCGCGGCGGGCGGAGCCGTCGTC
>NZ_JAPVLS010000184.1:4486-6044 GCF_027158125.1 Streptomyces sp. H39-C1 | reverse complement strand
GGTCTCACGAACGGACGGCCGGCGTCGGAACCACGGCCAGGCGGCCGTCCGTCATGTCGAGGAGGCGGTCGGCGCGGGCCATCAGGGCTCGGTCGTGGGTGACCATGACGGTCGCCGTGCCGTGCTCGGCGGTGACGCGGGCCAGCAGGTCGACGATCTGCGCGCCGCGTTCGTGGTCGAGGGCGGAGGTCGGTTCGTCGACCAGCAGGACCGCCGGGCGGCCGAAGAGCGCGCGGGCGATGTTCACCCGCTGGCGCTCCCCGCCGGACAGCTGGTGCGGCCGCCGGGCGCGCTTCGCCGCGTCGAGGCCGACCGAGTCGAGCAGCGCCCCGGCCCGCTCCCGGGCCGCCCGCACCGGCCCGCCGCGCAGGTGCTCGACGACGAGCAACTGCTCCAGCGCGGTGAGCGAACCGAGCAGGTTCGACTGCTGGAAGACGATCCCGATGTGCTCGCGGCGCAGCGCCGTGCGCTCCTTGTCGCTCAGCCGGGTGGTGTCCCGGCCGGCCACCACGACCTGCCCGGAGTCGGGCCGCGACAGGGTCGCGGCCACCGCGAGGAGGCTGGACTTGCCGGAGCCCGACGGCCCGGCCACCGCCAGCAGTTCACCGGCGGCGACGTCCAGGGACACGGCGTCGAGCGCGGTCAGCCGGCGGTCCCCGTCCGGATAGGTGAGCCGGACGGAGTCGAGCGCGAGGACGGTCATCGGTTGGCTCCCAGCGCGGTCAGCGGGTCGACGGAGGTGATGCGGGCGATCGCGAGGGCCGAGCCGGCCAGGCCGAGCAGCACCATGACGGCGACGGGCACGGCGACGGTGGCCGGGCCGACGGCAAAGGGCACCGCCGACGCGGCGACCGCTCCTCCCCCGGCCCCGATCGCACCGCCCAGCAGCGCCCCGCCGCCGAGCACGGCCAGCGCCTGCGCGAGCGCGTCGCGCACCAGGTAGCCGCTGCTCGCGCCGATGGCCTTGAGCACCGCCACGTCGGGCTTGCGCTGCACCGTCCAGACCGTGAAGAACGCGCCGGTCACCAGGGCGCTCACCGCGAACAGGAACACCTGGATCATCTGCAGGCTGAGGTGCTCGGCCTGGTAGCCGTCGATCCCCACGAGCGCGTCGCCGCGCGCGACGGTCCTGGTCCCCCGCGCCGCGTCGGCCGCCCCGAGGTCCGCCCCCGACCGGCGGACGGCGAGCACGGTGGGCTGCCGCTGGCCGCTGATCCGCTGCCAGGTGGCGAGGGTGGTCCAGACGGTCGCGGCGTGCCCGTACGAGCGGGTGGCGGTGATCCCCGACACCGTCACCTTCTCGGTGCCGAGCCCGAGCGTTCCGCCGGGGCCGACGCCGTAGGTGTCCGCGACCGACCGGCTCACCGCGACCTGGCCGTCGCGCGGGGCGCTGCCGGAGAGCAGCGGCGGCAGCAGGTCCGCCGAGCCGCCGAAGAGGCTCACCGAGCCCGCCGCGGTGGCGCCGGCGGCCCGGGTCATCGCGACGCCGAGCGGCTCGGCGGAGCCGACCCCGGGGGTACGTGCGCAGGCCGCGGCCTGGGCGGCGCTGATCGTGCGG
>NZ_JAPVLS010000184.1:0-4476 GCF_027158125.1 Streptomyces sp. H39-C1 | reverse complement strand
CACGATGTCGGTCACGGGCAGCTCGTCGACGGCCGACGAGGCGTCGCGGCCGAGCCCGCCCGTCAGGCCGTAGAGGAACACGACGAGCGTGGTGATGAGCGTGACGACCACGCCCATGAGGGCGAACCGCCCCTTGGCGAATCTGATGTCACGGAGTGCGACGAACACCTTCTGGACCCTCCTGGGTCGGACTGCTCGGTTCCGCCGGGTCGCCCGGCTGCGCCTTCTCCCGGCTCTCCCTCAAGGCTGTCCGGCCGGGCCGCCGCTGCCATCAGGGAGAGGAGCGGTACCGGAATCCATCGAAAGGTTGATGCCAGGCCCCCGCTGAGGGCGTCCGGCTCCCCGTACCCTCGGTAGATGTGAGCAACTCCGGCATATCCCTGTCCCCGGGCCGGCCCACCGGCTCCCGTACGCCCGAGGACACCCCCGCACTGCGCCTGATGCGCGCCGCCCTGCACGGCACGTTCTTCGTGCTGCTCGCCGTGGCGCTCGGCCCCGTGGCGTTCGGTGGTAAGTCGGCCGCACTGCTGGTGCCGGGCCTGCTGCTCGGGCTGGTCTACGGCGCGGGCGTGCTGCGCGAACGCCGGGAGCCCTCGCGGTCCTGGGTGCTGGGCTGGCTCGCCGCCGTCACCGCACTGTGGATCGGACTGCTGCTCGCCGACCGGGACTTCAGCTATGTCGTCTTCCCGCTGTTCTTCCTGTATCTGCACGTGCTGCCGCGGCGCTGGTCGCTGCCGGCCGTCGGCGCCGCGACCGCGCTGATCGTCGTCGCGCAGTCGCACGGGCCGGACGGTCTCACCGCCGCGAAGGTCATCGGACCGTCCGCGGGCGCGGCCGTCGCCGTGCTCACCGCGTTCGGGTACGCGGCCCTGTACCGCGAGAGCAGGCAGCGCCAGCGGCTGATCGACGACCTGACGAGGACGCGGGACGAACTGGCGGCCGCCCAGCGCGAGGCGGGCCGGCTCGCCGAGCGGCAGCGGCTCGCCCGGGAGATCCACGACACGCTGGCCCAGGGGCTGTCCAGCATCGTGCTGCTGGCCCGTGCCGCGGACAGCGCGCTGCTGCCCGGCGGCGCGGGCCCCGGTACGGCGAGCGAACGGATCCAGGAGGCCGGGCGCACGGCGTCGGAGAACCTCGCCGAGGCCCGTCGCTTCGTACAGGACCTCACGCCGCCCGCCCTCCAGGACGCCGCGCTGCCGGAGGCGCTGCGCCGCATCACGGCCGGTTTCGGCTCAGGACCGCAGGCGTCCGCGCAGCCCGCGCCGGAGATCGTCTTCCGGCTGGACGGCGATCCGTACCCGCTGCCCATCGAGGCGGAGGTCGCCCTGCTGCGGCTCACCCAGGAGGCGCTGGCCAACGTCGCCCGGCACGCGCGGGCCCGCAATGCCGCCGTGACGCTGGTCTTCCTCGACGGCCAGGTGACGCTGGACGTGTACGACGACGGGGTCGGGTTCACCCCGCAGGACCCCGGCGCCCCGCCCGCGGCCGGCGAGCGTGTCTCCTTCGGCCTGCACGGCATGCGCGAGCGCATCGCCGGGCTCGGCGGCACCCTGACCGTGGAGTCCGCGCCGGGCGAGGGCACGGCGGTCGCGGCGGCACTGCCGGTGCCCGCGGCCGACGCGGCCGCCCCGGAACCGGACGCTCAGCCGGCGCCGGCCACGGTGCCGAGGTGATCCGGATCCTGATCGTCGACGACCACCCCGTCGTACGGCGCGGTCTGCGCGCCATGGTCGACGACCTGCCGGAGCTGGAGGCGGTCGGCGAGGCCGCCGACGGCGCCGAGGCGCTGCGGCTGCTGGCCGGCGGGACCGTAGCGCGTCCTGACGTGGTCCTCATGGATCTGCAGATGGGCGCCGGCATGCACGGGGTGGAGGCCACCCGGCGGATCACCGCGCTGCCGGACCCGCCCGCCGTCCTCATCCTGACCACGTACAGCACCGACGCCGACATCCTGGCGGCCGTCGAGGCCGGCGCCACCGGCTATCTGCTCAAGGACGCACCTCCGGAGGAGGTCGCCGCCGCCGTGCGCTGCGCCGCCCGGGGCGAGACCGTGCTGGCCCCGCCGGTCGCCGCGCGGCTGCTGGGCAGGGTCCGGTCGGGGCGGCCCACCCTGTCACCGCGCGAGGCCGAGATCCTGCAGCTGCTCGCCGAGGGGCTGGCCAACAAGCAGATCTCCCGCCGGCTCTTCATCAGCGAGGCCACCGTCAAGACCCATCTGGTGCACATCTACGACAAGCTCGACGTCGACAGCCGCACCGGCGCCATCGCGGCGGGCCTGAGCAGCGGCCTGATCCGGGCCTCCTGAGGGACCCGGCTTTGGTGCTGACAACGCTGCGCCGGGCGAGCGAAGGAAGGTGCGAGAATCGGGGCTGCAGGCAAGCCGTTCGAGACGTCCCGGGAGATCCACGTATGAGCCCCACCATTCCCTCCACGATGGACCGACCGCACTTCATCGGCATCGGCGGAGCCGGAATGTCGGGGATCGCCAAGATCCTCGCGCAGCGCGGCGCCAAGGTCGCGGGCAGCGACGCGAAGGACTCCGAGACGGCCGAGGCGCTGCGGTCCCTCGGGGTCGCGGTGCGCATCGGCCATGACGCCCGGCATCTGGCTCCGGACGCCTCCTGCGTGGTCGTCTCCAGCGCCATCCGCGCGGAGAACCCGGAACTGGCGGCCGCCGCCGAGCGCGGTATCCCGGTCGTGCACCGGTCCGACGCGCTCGCCGCGCTGATGGACGGCACCCGCCCGATCGCGGTGGCCGGCACCCACGGCAAGACCACCACCACCTCGATGCTCGCGGTCAGCCTCACCGCGCTCGGCCTCGACCCCTCGTACGCCATCGGCGGCGACCTGGACGCGCCCGGCTCCAACGCCCACCACGGCGGCGGCGAGATCTTCGTGGCGGAGGCGGACGAGAGCGACCGCAGCTTCCACAAGTACGCGCCCGAGGTCGCGATCATCCTCAACGTGGAGCTGGACCACCACGCCAACTACGCGTCGATGGACGAGATCTACGACTCCTTCGAGACGTTCGTCGGCCGGATCCGGCCCGGCGGCACGCTCGTCATCTCCGCCGACCAGCCGGGCGCCGTCGAGCTGACCTCGCGGGTCCGCGACATCGGCGGGCTGAACATCGTCACCGTCGGGGAGTCCGAGGGCGCCGACCTGCGGATCACCAAGATCAACCAGCGGGGTCTGACGAGCGAGGTCACCGTCCTGCTCGACGGGCGGATGCTCACCTTCACCGTCTCCGTGCCCGGCCGGCACTACGCGCACAACGCGGTGGCCGCGCTCGCCGCCGGTATCGCGCTCGGCACGCCCGCGCGCAATCTCGCCTCGGCGCTCGCCAAGTACACCGGCGTCCGGCGCCGGCTGCAGCTCAAGGGCGAGGCGGCCGGCGTCCAGGTGATCGACTCCTACGCCCACCACCCGACCGAGATGACCGCCGACCTGGAGGCCATCAAGGGCGCGGTTGGGGGCTCCTCCCGGCCGGAGGTTGGGGGAGGGTCGCGGGTGCTGGTGGTCTTCCAGCCGCACCTGTTCAGCCGCACCCGCGAGCTGGGCGTCGAGATGGGCCAGGCGCTGGCGCTGGCCGACGCCTCCGTGGTGCTGGACATCTACCCGGCCCGCGAGGACCCGATCCCCGGCGTCACCAGCGCCCTGATCATCGACGCTGCCACCGCCGCGGGCGCCGATGTGACGGCCGAGCACGACAAGGACGCGATCCCGGACGTGATCGCCGGAATGGCCAAGCCCGGCGACCTTGTTCTCACTATGGGCGCGGGCGACGTGACCGACCTCGGTCCGCTCATCCTGTCCCGCCTGGAGAGCCAGAACTGAGGAGCAACGGCATGCCGTACGAAGTCGAGAAGTCCGACGAGCAGTGGCGCGAGGAGCTGTCCTCCCAGGAGTACGCGGTCCTGCGCGAGGCCGGCACCGAACGGCCCTTCGTCGGCGAGTACACCGACACCAGGACCACCGGTGTCTACTCCTGCCGTGCCTGCGACGCCGAGCTGTTCCGCTCGGACACGAAGTTCGAGTCGCACTGCGGCTGGCCGTCCTTCTACGACCCGGCCGGCTCCGCCGCCGTCGAGCTGATCGAGGACCGCAGCATGGGCGCGGTCCGCACCGAGGTCCGCTGCGCGAAGTGCGGATCCCACCTCGGCCATGTCTTCGAGGGCGAGGGCTACGCCACACCCACCGATCAGCGCTACTGCATCAACTCGATCTCGCTGCGGCTGGCCCCGCAGGAGTGATCCCGACCTCCCGGGAGTGACCCACCGGGAGTGATCCCGCGGGCACGGGCCGTGCATCCAGGGGGTGCGCGGCCCGGCTGCCGCCGTGCTTCGAGCCGTGGCAGGCAGGCATTCAGGCACCTCACATCACGACGCCTCGCAATGGTCACGTCAAGTCCAGCCGGCGCGGCGATGAAGTACCCATGACGACCCTGGAATCCTTCGCCACCGCCGTCCCCGACTC
>NZ_JAPVLS010000183.1:0-6065 GCF_027158125.1 Streptomyces sp. H39-C1 | reverse complement strand
GTTCGGTGGGGGGTGGTTCGGTGGGGGGTGGTTCGGTGGGGGGTGGTTCGGTGGGGGGTGGTTCGGTGGGTGTGATGTCAGGGTGAGGTCGTGAGCAATTGTCAATAGTTGTGGATCACTCGACTCTGGACGTCCCAAGGTCTGGGTGATCGGGCTGGCTCGGGGCTGGCCGACCGGGCTCAGCGTCTACCTCTGAAACTCCTCGCCGCCCGGCATGACGTTCCGTCGGTGGCCTGGAAAATCGGTTCCGGGCTGGTGTCTCCGTCACTACAGTGCGGTCATGGAGATCACCTACCAACGCTTCACGTCGACCGACGCAGAGGAACTGGTCGACTTCCTCTCGGGCGACACGTGGCCGTTCCACGGCTCGGACGTTGTTGACCAGGCCGAAGCCCGGCAGTGGATTGGAGAGGGCCGCTATGACGGCCAGGACAACCGGGCGTTCTGGATCACGGTTGCCGGTGAGCGAACGGGCGTTGTCCGGCTGATGGACCTGTGTGACGACACGCCGCTGTTCGATCTGCGGATCCGTTCCGAGCTCCGAGGGCGGGGCCTCGGAGGACAGGCCCTGACCTGGCTCACCAGGTACGTGTTCACCGAGTTCGCCCAGGTCCAGCGGATCGAGGGCACCACTCGTCAGGACAACGTAGCGATGCGCCGTGCTTTTCAAAGGTGTGGTTACGCGAAGGAAGCGCACTATCGCGACGCGTGGCCGGCAGCCGACGGCACTGTTCGTGACGCCGTTGGGTATGCGATTCTGCGACGTGACTGGCTCTCCGGCAGCACAACGGTTCCTGATTGGCACGACGAGCGCATCTTTGGATCAGGTGGCGTTTGATCAGGCTGCCGCGGTCTCTTCGCGCTCGACCAGGACGCTGTTCTCGAACCTGACGCCGGAGCGGACCAGGGCAATCAGATGGGCTCCGGTGATCGCGCGCCAGCGGTCCTGGGCGGACTCGACCAGGTTGAACACCATCGCGAGCGCCGCGGCCGGGCTGCCGGCCTCGCGGGTGACCTCCGTCCGCAGTTTGACCGTGGAGAAGGTGGACTCGATGGGGTTCGTGGCCCGAAGGTGGACCCAATGCTCGGCCGGGAAGTCGTAGAACGCCAGCAGTTCGTCCCGGTCGTCGACCATTTTCACGACGGCTTTGGGCCACTTGGCGCCGTAAGTGCGCGCGAACGCCTCGATGGCCTTCGGCGTGCGCGCGGTCCTCGGCGTTGTAGATCTCCCGCATCGCCTTCGTCGCGCCCGGCTGCGCAGACTTCGGCAGGCAATTTGTGATGATCCGGGGCTTGTGGACCCAGCAGCGCTGGTGCCGGGCAGCGGGAAAGACCTCAGCCAGCGCCTTCCGCAGGCAGCTCCTTGGTGCCGTCGAGCCGCACCCCGAGCAGCACCAGGACACAGCTATGGGTCTGCCCGAGCTGAATCTTCGGGTGCACCCCATCGGCGCACACCTACACGAAGTCCCGGTCGGACAGATCCCGCTCCTGGAAAGCCGCGTGGTCGTCGCTCCACTGCTTCGCCAGCCGGTTCACCGTCGCCGGCGACAGGCCGGCCGCGGAGCCGAGGAACTGCTCCAGCGCGGGTACGAAGTCCCCCGAGGACAGTCCGTGCAAATACAGCAGCGGCAGTACCTCGGAGACCTTCGGGGACTTGCGGCACCACGGGGCCAGGATCTTCGAGGAGAACCGTTTGCGCTCGCTGGTGGCCTCGTCCACTCGACGGTCGTTCACCCGGGGTGCGGTGACCTCGACGGGACCTGCCGCGGTGGTCACGGTGCGGGGCCGGTGGTGGCCGTTGCGGAGTCGTGTCGTTCCGTCTTCGTTGATGAGGATCTGCGAAAACGGCTCTGCCCGGAGTTCCGTGAACGATCTTGAGCTTGGTGTAATGCCAGGGTGATGCTGAGCGCCGGGAATCGGCGCGGCTCGGTGTGGACGGAAGACGGGTGGAGGGATGGCGGCAGCAGAGATTCGAGGTGCCGCGAAGGGGCCAGCCCGGTTGGGCTGGGACTTGTTGCCCCTGGAAGGCGTCGGGCCGCTGTGTTTCGGCATGCGGATCGCTGAGGTCTCCGCGGTGCTGCCGGGCATGATCGAGATGCGTCGGTTCCAGGCTGACCCCTCGTTCCGGGAAACCCTCGGCGTGGAGTTCGGCACGGGGCGCGCGGAGCCTGCTGTGTACGCCTACTTCGTCGAGGACCGGTTGTTCTGCGTCGCGGTTGATGCGGCTTACGGACCCCAGGTGACGCTCTGGGGAAGGGAGTTGACGGCCTGCGTCCCAGCCGATCTGGAACGGTTCCTCTTGCACGCTCACGGGTGTGAGGTGCTCGATGTGTCCTACGGTCCACGGGGGAATCCTGGAGTGAACGGGCTCGGTCTGGTGGTGCGGGTGCAGGAGGTCGCGAGCGGCGTGGTGAGCCGGCCGGTGATGGTGGGTCGGGCCTGGGCCGACCGGTGTACCGACGACTGGGAAGGCGCGATCCCGGAGTGTGAATGGGTGGGCCGCCTGTGGCCCCTTGCAGGCGAAACGGGATCCTGGCCTCCGCCCGGCCACAAGACGCACTGGGCGGCTGGCAACCTCCTTTCTAGCCCTGTCACTTCCTGCGGCGAGCCTCCGTCGCATGCGGCGTTCCCTGGAGTCCGGCCTGCGAATTCACGGAACTCCGGCCAGAGCCGCGAAAACGTCCAGGTTCGCTCTCGATTCCCCACTTGATTGCGCGTGCATCGAAGGCCGGAGTCGCCCGTCCCTGTAGGGTCCGGCGGCACGTCGCCCCCGGTGAGGCGGTCCCGCTCCACCCGGAGGCGGTCGCGTTCGCTGGCCACGACGACTTCGACATCGACGTCAGGAGATCCCCGAGGACCGGCTGGCGCGCGTCTACTCCTACGACGCGCTCGGCTCCTTCGCAACCATCCCACTCGCCCAGGCGTCCGTCGGCACCCACAGGCACGACGCCGGGCGTACCGCCCCCACCAGCGTCCTCGCAGCAGTGCGCAGCTTGTCACCCGAGCGATGGGAGGCGAGGACGACGTCCGCAATGGCCATGCGGCGGCGACTGTGAAAATCGCTGTCCGATCACCGGAGGACGGTGATAGACATCCGGCGTGGAAAAGAATCTTGAGTTGCCTGACCTGCTGCGACTGATCGATGAACGGTCGACCGCCTTCCGCGCCGTGGTCGCCGCCGCGCCCAGTCTCGACGCACAGGTGCCGACCTGCCCCGGGTGGACGCTGTTCGATCTGGTCAAGCACCTGGGTGGGAGAGACCGTTTCTGGGCCGCCATCGTCGGCGCGGGGCCTGCCGACGCTCCCCCGGCCGAGGCCGCCGCTGCGCGCGCCGCTCTGGAAGTGCCGCGAGAGCGTGAGGCACTGCTGGCCTGGCTGGCCGCGTCGACGCAGGTTCTGCTGAGCGCCCTGCGCGAGGCAGGACCGGACGCCGGCTGCTGGGCGTGGTGGAGTGCCCTGCAGACGCCGCGGACCTCTGGCGGAGTCGCCCGGCACCGGGTCCAGGAGACCACGGTGCACACGTACGACGCCCAGCTCGCCGGGGGCGCCCCGCAGCCGCTGCCGCTCGAGGTGGCACTCGTCGGTGTGGAGGAGTTCCTGTTCACCGTCTGCGCAGCGCAGAGTGCCTGGCCGCACAAGCCCACGGCCTTCGACTTCCACGCCGCCGAGGGCCGCTCCTGGCGCCTCACGGTCGACGGCGACGGCGCACGCACCACCCGCATCCCCGTGCCCACTGCCGCGACCGGCGAGGACTCGGACGCAGCCGGCGCCTCCATCCATGGCACGGCCAGTGAGTTGGTCCTCTACTTGTACGACCGTATCCAGGCCGACTCCTTGCAGGTTGACGGAGACGCGGGGCTGCTCGACCTGCTCCGCGCCTGGGAGCCGGAGGAGTAGGACGTGGCGGGGGCGGTTGGCCGCGCCTCGAGCCGGTAGGACACGACTCTTCGCCAGGTTCGTCAGTCGCGGCACCGGGCTCAAACCCGAGAGGCGGCCTCGGGGCGTCACCAAGCCGACCGTCTACCTGGTCAGAGCTCGAACTCACGACCGCCGCACGATCAGAGACGAGTACATCGACAGCCGGGCAAACCGCCGACCGGCTCGCTCTCCGTATCCAGCGAGTCGGCGGTTCTGCGTCGGGGCCGACCCCTGGCCGCGCTCCTGGTCCCACGAACCCGCCAGATGATCATTTGTCAGGTAGGCCATAGGTAGCCGCGCTCCTCCCCAACCCGCTCAGCGGCGACCTCGCTCTCGCCATCGGTGTACCCACCGCCTGTTCCAGCGTGGGGAATCCAAGTGCGCTGTCTGGCCAGCACCTGAGCGGCGGGTGGGGAAATTCGAGGCTCTGCCCGCGATTCCGTGAAGCCGCAGATCAGCGACCGGAGCGCAGGGTCGTCTTGCCGATCACGGATCGGTACTCTCCTGGAGTGAATCGCACCGAGACCTCGTGGGGACCGTGGGAGCCCGCAACTCTGGCCGATGTGGCAGCACTGTTTTCGTCGGCCAAGGTCCCTTGGTGGATCGCTGGGGGCTATGCCATCGAGCTCGCGGTCGGCTACACGTTCCGTGAGCACAGCGACATTGATGTTCTGCTGCTCCGCCGCGACCAAGGGATCGTTCAGACGCTGATGCCGACATGGGAGTGGTGGGCGGCAGACCCGCCGGGAACTCTCCGGCCGTGGCGCCCTGGAGAGCCCTTGTCCAACGAGGTCCACGACGTCTGGTGTCGTCCCGGGCCTGCGGATCCCTGGCGGATCCAGATCATGCTCGATGAAGCGGAGGGCCAGGACTGGGTCTCCAGGAGATGCGAACGCATCCGGCGCCGCATCACCCGCATTGGCACGCGCTCAGTGGAAGGCGTCCCCTATCTGACTCCGGAGGTACAGCTCTTCTACAAGGCACACGCACCCCGGCCGAAGGACGAAGAGGACTTCGGGGCCGCACTCCCCGTACTCGACACGGGTCAGCGACAGTGGCTGGCAGATGCCATCACGCAGACGTATGGAGATCATCCCTGGGTTCAGCACCTCCGATAGGACCAGGCCGAGGCCGTCTTCACCTAACCATGATCCTTCACGAAATCGCGGCCAGAGGCTTGAATCTGGCTCTGACCGGAGTTCCGTGAAACCTCAGGTCAGCGAGATGTGTGCGGGAACGTTCCGGCAGGGGATCTCTCAGTTGTGGGGGTCTGTTCTCTGGATGATGTGCTGTTTTCACCGGTACACCTGCGAACTGGGGCGCCGTCATGAAGCGGGCCAGCGTCGGCCAGCAGTCCGTACGGGGCACCTGGGGTGTCGTGCATCTGGGAGGCGACTTCCTCGGAGAGGCTCGCATGGGTCAGGGGCTCGAACACGTTCGGGCCGATCGAGTCACGGGTACGGTCGGCGATCGCCTGCCGCCCGCCGCGGGTTGCGGCCAGCGCAGCAGGGACGCGATTGTCTTCCCGGATCTCATCGACCCGTGCCGCAGGTTGACGCCCGGGGTCGGCTCACGACTGGACCGGTCCTGCTTGGAGCCTAAGGGCTTCCAGGGAATCAAGGTGTTGCTTCCCTGCAAGCCCTTAGGTTGCCCCTCAAGACGCTTCTCCGGAGGAGTGAGTGCCCGCCGTTGGTAGTCGTCCGTCGTGTCGAATCGGCCCTCCGTCCAGACGAGCACCTTGCTCCGACAAACGCGGAGGGCAAGATCGGGATGTTGTGGTTTGTGGGGTGGTAGGAGACATTGATGCCGCCAGGACTCGGCTGCAACCTTGGCCAGTAACGCCTACCGCAGGAGAGCGTATGGACGCGACCCAGCATTACCCCGAATTCCTTGAACGGCCTGACGGCAACTACCAGCACCCCACCAACCCCTCGAAAATGCTCTCGGTTGTAGCCAGGGAGCACGTCTACGAGCAAGATCGCCCTGAGGGGATGCAGTTCGGCGAAGACGGCGGCGAGATCTAGGGCGTGTGTGGGGTTGTGATCTCGTGGGTCCCCGGGCGGTAGGGGCGGGGGCTTTGGGGTAGAACGGTGGGGTGTCTCGACCTCAACTTTCGGATGCTGAGTGGGAGTTCGTCTCTCCGTTCC
>NZ_JAPVLS010000182.1:0-6412 GCF_027158125.1 Streptomyces sp. H39-C1 | reverse complement strand
ACAAGCCCACAACACGTCCCACAAACAAGTCCGCGCCCGCGTCGAGCACGTCTTCGCCCGCATGAAGACCTGGAAGATCCTCCGCGACTGCCGCCTCAAGGGCGACGGAGTCCACCACGCCATGCTCGGCATCGCCCGCCTGCACAACCTCAACCTCGCCGGATAGGCGAACAGCCAGACCGACCACCGACCACGCCCACAGCCACCCCAAGATCATTTACGGGACAAGCCTTAGATAGCCGGGACGTTCCCCGATCGTGACACACCGAGTAGTCGAGATGAGAGGGTTGGGTCGGTCGAGTTGGCCAAGTGGTGGAAGCCACCCAGCCTTTGGGTGGCGGCCGCGGTGCTCAGCAAGGCTTCGTCGAGCAAGCTGATGCTGCAGCTGAGATGCGCAGCATCAGCCGGGCGACATCGGCGGCGGAATTGGTGTGTGCGACGGCGACCGGGACTGAGCGCCGCGCCCTTGTCTTCGCCCTGGAGGTCGTCGTCCAGACGATGGCGAGGGGGTACGACGACCACCCGGACTTCAAGCCGCACTGGTGCGTGCGAACCGGCAGCAAGCGCACGATCGTCGTGCTGGTGGCGGAACGTTCGTCCTACACGGTCTCGGGGTCAGGGACAGGTCTCCTCGAACTTCACCGCCGTGAACTTCACGGGCTGCCCGGTCAAGGCCGTGCCCGGGGTCGGAGACTGCGTGCACACCTTCCAGTTCGACTGCACCAGGATCATCCGATCGCCTGCCGCGTCCGCCGAATCGATGGATGTGGACGGGTCCAGGGCGGCCGTCGCAGTGTTCAGGGCCTTCCCCTTGAAATTCGGCATCGTCTTGCCGGCCTTCGCGGGCGCCTTCTGGTCGGAGGCCGGGCACGTCTCGTTGGTTTTCACTGCCCCGAAGTCCAGTTTCGTGTCGACCGGCGCCGACGTCCCCGCGGCGGGTGCCTGGGAGCAGACCTGCCAGTCCAGGTCGAGGATCTGGTGGCGGTCCCGGCCGGCGGCGTCGTGGCTGGCCAGGTTGTAGAACCCGGCGGCTTGCGCTGCGTCCTGCGCGGACTGGAGGCCCTTGCCGACGAAGTTGGGGACGGTCTTCGGCGTAGCGGCGGTCGCCTTGGGGGCGACGGTTGTGGTTGCCGCCGGTGTGCCTGGGGTGCCTGCGGTGGTGGGCGTCGCGGTGGGGCTGGTGGCGTTGGGGTCACAGCCGGCGAGGGGGGCTGCGGTGGCGAGGACGCCGAGGATGGTGGCGGTGCGAGCGTGCATGGGTCCCCTCTGGTTCATGAGGGGGTGAGTGTCCCGCAGGGGACTGCGAAGTGTCCGGCTTGTGATGTTTTTGTGATGCGGCGCAGCTAATCCGGCGACACGGCAGCGCGCCATCGACCTCACCCCGGTGACCACCGCAATGGCCCCGCCGACCCCCTGCAAACTGGACAGCAGCACCATTGGTACGACAGGACCGTCACTGTTCCTTTCAAGCAACCAGGATCGCCGTCAGGCCGCGAGTGCAACCGGGCCGCGCGCTCGCTGAAGCAGCGGGCCAGGAAGTTATCCCAGCTTTGACGCGTGCGGCGAAGGCGGCCGCGATGTCGCGGGTGCCCTTGTACTACCAAAGGGTGCCCGACGGCTTGCCGGCCTGTCGCAGATCGTTCGGGACTGCGCCGGCCATCGCGTAGGAGGCCCCGGATCCCTTGCTCCATCTCCAGCCTCCTCCCTCCGCATTCTCGACGTCTTGTGAATTCCTGACAAGTCGCTCACACTGGAAGGGAGCTTGCGGCATGGCACTTGGACCATTTCCCTGGGGACTAGTTGGGGACCACACGGCATGCGCGATTCCGAACAACTGACGCGTTATGGCACGAAGTGCAGATACCGTTTGCCCTGTTTGCCGAGAGAATGAGCTGGCAAAATTTGACTGGGGGTCAAGGGGTCGCAGGTTCAAATCCTGTCGTCCCGACGGTGTTTACGCAGGCCAGAGGCCGTCTCCGCATTGCGGGGGCGGCCTCTGGTGTCTGTATTGTCGGATTCAAATGTGAGAGCTTGTGAGAGGCGCGTCTGGCTGCCGTCTTTCCGCAGGTCAGGGCCTCTTTTCGGGGGGCTTCACTTGATCCGTTGCCCATGACCAAGTTGTGGCGCGGGCGTCGGAAATGGTTCGCGGGGCGCGGGAGGAACCAACCGAAGCCCCTCCGGCGCCCACCCGGCCGATGGGCTGTGGGGCCAGTATCGGGCCGGTCCGCTCCACCACAGCCGTGCCGCCATCGGGACCCTGCCTACTGCTGGGCGGAGAAGCTCGACGGACGCCACTGACCCTGGTCAACTCACTGAGCACTGCCCGCCGCCACCACCGGCCGGTCGGTGCGGGGCTCGGCGCGCCTACCCATGACGACCACGGTGATGAGGCAGAACGCGATGATCGGTCTTCGCCACAGGAAAGCAAGGCAGCCGAACGGCGGTGTGCCGGGGGCGGTGTTGCGGAACACCGCCAGGGCGATCAGTTGGGCAGCCATCCAGCCCCGGACGGGCCAGGCGAGGTCTTTACGGCGGGTTCCGAGGAACCATCGGCCGATAAGGAGGGACACAGCGAGTGCCCACATCGCGATCATCATGAAGGCCGCTAAGACGAGCACGCCGTTGGAGCAGGCCAAGCCGATGTCGAGGGCTGCGATGTCGCTGGTGCCGGTTCTGGCGTCGTGGACCTTGATGGTGCCGTTGTCACCGGGGCAGCGGCTAAGGCGACCGGAGCGAGTAGCAGGGCTGCCGCCATCGTCCGGCCCGGCGGCTGGGCCGTAACAGGCTGCCACAGCGGTAACCAAAGGGCTCACAGTCTGTCGGTTATGGCCTGCGTCACCCCACCTCCAAGCTGACACCTGCGCCTTACGTGTTCGACGTGGCCACGGGGATCTCTGCTCGGCATCTGGGCACTCTCCCGGCCACGTCATCATCTCCAGTTCAGGAGGTCGGCAATGGCTCAGGTTTCCACCAGCGACAGCGGACAGGCGGTCGCGGGTCCCGCTTCCCCCGAACATCCGGCCGGCACCGGTCAGGTGCAGCGGCTCAAGGCCAACTCGGTTGGCCTGGCAGGCGTGTTGTTCATGGCCCTGGCCACCGCGGCCCCGGTCACGGCGATGGCCGGCAACCTGCCGATCGTCATCGGTTCCGGCAATGGTGCGGGTGCCCCGGCCGGCTTCATTTTCGTCACCGCTGTTCTTGTCCTGTTCGCTGTCGGCTACGTGGCAATGGCCCGTCACATCACCGCTGCCGGTGCCTTCTACGGCTACATCTCGCATGGCCTCGGACGCATCGCAGGCATGGCCTCAGGGCTGGTCGCCGTTCTGGCCTATGTGGTCTTCGAGGCATCCCTGGTCGGTATCTTCGCCTCGTTCGCCGAGACCGCAGCCAAGGCCCAACTCGACATCCATCTGCCGTGGATCGTCTACGCCGCGCTGATGGTCGCCGTCACCGCCGTCCTGTCCTACTTCGACCTCGACATCGCGGCCAAGGTCCTCGCCTTCTTCCTCGTCTGCGAGGTGCTGATCCTCTCCGTCCTCGCCTTCGCCATCCTCTTCCACGGAGGAGGCCCCAACGGCCTGGTGGTCTCCTCGGTCAACCCGGCGAAAGCCTTCGCCGGACCATCCGCCGGCCTCGGGCTGTTCTTCTGCTTCTGGTCGTGGGTCGGCTTCGAGTCCACCGCGATGTACGGCGAGGAGTCCCGCAACCCCAAGCGGATCATCCCCAAGGCCACCCTGCTCGCCGTGGTCGGCCTCGGGGTGCTCTACACCTTTGTCTCCTGGATGGTGATCGCGGCCAGCGGCCCCGACGCGGCCATCAAGCAGGCAGGCTCCTTCGACGTCTTCTCCGCACCGCTCGAGCAGTACCTCGGGCACTGGGCGGTGAGCTTGTTCCAGTGGCTGGCCTGCACCAGCGCCTTCGCCTGCGGGCTTGCCTTCCACCAGTGCGCATCGCGGTACCTGTACGCGATCGGCCGCGAAGGGTTCATCCATCCCGCCCTCGGCCGTACCCATGCCAAGCACGGCTCGCCGCACATCGCATCCTTCGTCCAAACGGGCATCGCGGCGGCGATCATCGGGGCGTTCTGGGCCGCGGGCAAGGACCCGTACGTCCACCTCTACACACTGATGGCGATTCTGGGCACCCTCGCACTGCTGATCGTCCAGTCGCTGTGCTCCTTCTCCGTGATCGCCTACTTCCGCACGCATCACGCCGAGTCCCGGCACTGGTTCCGCACCCTGCTCGCCCCCGCCCTCGGCGGCCTGGGCATGCTCGCGGCGGTGTACCTGCTCATCGCGAACCTGGACACCGCGGCCGGTGAGGCCTCCAAGACACTGGTCTTCAAGCTCATCCCCTGGATCGTGGGCGTGGTCTTCGCCACCGGCCTCGGCATCGGCCTGTACATGAAGAACCGACGCCCCGAGCGGTACGAGATCATGGGCCGAATCATTCTCGAGGACACGCAGGAACGCACCGCACCCTGACCGCCGACTGCGGTCCCGCCACCTTGCAGCGGACCTCCCCCGCGATCCCCCCGCACGTGCTGACCATCTCCGCGAATGGCGAAGGGAACATCTCCCATGGCACGCACCGCTCCGATGAAGGCCCTGCAGAAGCTCGTCGAGGAACATGCCACAGCACGCCGCCTGCGTCTGCCCGTGGACGCGTTGCGCGGTCTGCGCGCAGAAGCGGCGGCCGACCCGTACTCCGTGGGCCGCCGGGAACTGCTGCGCTGGGCCGCCGCGGCCGGTGTGACGGTCGCCGCCGGCTCCGGCGTGCTCGCGACTGCCGACCGTGCCCACGCCGAGACGACGGCCGCTGCCACGAAACCGTCCTACCGCGCTGCCCGGGTCGCAGTGATCGGTGCGGGCATCTCCGGGCTTACCGCCGCCCTCACCCTTGCCGACGCCGGCGTGCCGTGCACCGTCTACGAGGCCAACCCGACCCGGGTCGGCGGCCGGATGTACTCCGAGCACAGCTATTGGGCGAACGGCCAGACCTCCGAGTACGGGGGCGAGCTGATCGACACCGGCCACAAGAAGATCCTCGAACTCTGCCGCCGGTTCGGCCTCGACACCGTCGACTTCGCCGGTTCCGGACCCAACGGAGCCGAAGACGTCCTGTGGTTCGACAATGCCTACTACCCACGCTCCCAGGCCGACGACGACTTCAAAGCCGTCTACCAGGCTCTGCACACCGACCTCACCTCAGCCGGCGACGTCACCTGGAACCGGACCACGGCCGCTGGCACCGCATTGGACAACCTGTCGCTGTACGACTGGATTGAGACCCGGGTACCGGGCGGTCATTCCTCCCCGCTCGGGCAGTTCATCGACGTCGCGTACAACGTGGAGTACGGCGCCGATACCCAGAACCAGTCCTCACTCGCCCTGGTCCTGCTCATGGGCTACCAGCCGAACCCTGGACGCTTCAACATGTGGGGGCTGTCCAACGAGCGCTACCACATCGCCGGCGGCAACGACCAGCTCCCGAAAGCCATCACAGCGGCGCTGCCGTCCGGCACCGTGCAGATGGGATGGAAGCTGCTCGCGGTGCGGGCCAACACCGACGGCACCCAAACACTCACCTTCGAAAACGACGTCACCACCAGAACCCTCACCGCGGACCAGACCATCCTCACCGTCCCGCTGCCGATCCTGCAGCAGCTGGACACCGGCCGGGCGAACTTCGATCCGCTCATGCTCAACCTGCTACGGGACGCCAGAATGGGCTACTGCACCAAGCTCAACATGCAGTTCACCACCCGCACCTGGGACGGCACCGGGCCCTGGCCAGGAGTTGCCGAAGGCAGCTGCTTCACCGACCTTCCCTTCCAGCAGATCTGGGACACCACCCAAGGCCAGCCGGGCAGCACCGGCATCCTCATCCAGTACGGCGGAGGCTCCCTGGCCCACGGTCTCAACCCACCCACACCCTTCGCCTCCGACACCACCGCCTACGTCAAGAACCTGACGACCTCCGTCCTCACCGATGTCGACAAGGTCTTTCCCGGTACCAAGGCACGCTGGAACGGAAAAGCACTGCTGTCCGCCTGGCACAAGAACCCGCATGCGCTCGGCGCTTACTCCTGCTGGCCGGTCGGCTACCTCCACCGCTACGCCGGCTACGAAGGCGCCCGGCAGGGGAACATCCACATCGGCGGTGAACACTGCTCCTACGACTTCCAGGGCTACATGAACGGCGGCGCTGTGGAAGGCGAGCGGGCGGCTGATGAGGTTCTTGGGGACCTCATCTTCTGATCCCGGCGCACTGCACCTCGGAGCGCTAGTGTCCTGCGCCAGTAGTTGATCGTTAGATGCTGTGTGACTTCTACTGCTGGTGCATCGGTGCCTCGTCGGGGCCCGAAACTGGAGCCGTTACTGCTGTGTGCGGATGAGCGGGCGGTGTTGGA
>NZ_JAPVLS010000181.1:805-6455 GCF_027158125.1 Streptomyces sp. H39-C1 | reverse complement strand
GAGGACGCCGGCCGCTTCCCGGCCGTCGAAGAACGGTCCCGGCACCAGGGTCTCGGCGGTGCTGCCGGCGAGGTCGTCGTCCAGGGTGTGCAGCAGGCCGGCCTCGGCCGAGGTCAGTGCCTCGCCCGCTGCGGCGACCAGTTCGCGGGTGCCGAGCGCCGCGATCTCGGCGGCGGTGACGGGCGGGGTGAGCCAGGCGAGGTCGCCGGGGTGGACGGCGCCGGTGCCCAGCGAGACGGCGGTGTCCAGGCAGGCCAGCCGTCCGCCGCGGGCGGTCGTCGTGAACCGGTGCGCGCGCAGCAGCGCGCGGGCGGCGTCGGGATCGGCCAGCAGGCCGGGCGCCTCCGCGACGGTACGGGCGAGGGCCGCGGCAATGCTGTCGGCGCCGGTCGGCACCAGGTCGAGGAAGGTCGCCGGGGTGGTGAAGCGGCCGGCCGGGGCGTCGCCCGCCAGTTCCCGGCGAGCGGCCTCGGCGAGGTCGCGGATCGCCGCGTCGGCGTCGGTGGCGACGCCCGTCGTTCCGGCGCCTGTGGCGCGGCGCAGCCGCAGCAGGTTCAGCAGCAGCCCGGCCGCGCCCAACGGGCTGTCCTGGTACGGGAGCCGGTCGGCGTCGCGGGCCGAGGACCGGCCGGCGGGCGCCGCCGCGAGGGCCGCCGCTCCGGGGACCAGTGCCCGCGCCACGTCGAGGAAGGCGGGCTCGGCGAGGGTTTCGGCGCCGCGGGCCAGGGCGTGGATGAGGGAGCCGGGTCCGGCGAGACCGCCGGGCACCGGGACCCCCGAGGCCAGCCGGGTGTCGCGGGCGAAGCCGAAGGAGGCCGGGTGGCGCGGGTCGATGAGGGAAGCCGCGGCCCACAGCGTCTCGTGCGCCGCCTGCCGGAAGCGCGGCGACCCGGTCGCCGACCACAGTTCGGCAAGGAACAGCGCCACGCCGACACCGCTGGTGACGAGGTCGACGCCGCTGAGCACCTCGACCTGGCGCAGCCCGGTGGCCGGGTACCAGCTCAGCCCGATCCAGCCGCCGCCCGCGGCGGTGCGCTGCCGGTCGGCGAGCATCCGGTCGCCCAGCCGCACGGCGTGGTCGAGGAGTTCACCGGACGTCGGTACGGAGAGCGAGGCCGGTCCCCGGGAGGCGGTGGTGGCCGGCGGGAGCTGCGTCCCGGACCGTGCCGCGTCGATGCAGCCGGAGAGGACCGCGGTGTGCAGATCCAGGTCGAAGCGGTCGAGTTCGGTGATGCGGGCGTGCAGCCGGTCCCAGGCGGTGCTCTGGAAGTGACCGGGGATCTCGTGGCCCTGGGCGGTGAACACCGAGGACGACGTGGTCAGCGAGCGGAAGAACGGGATGTCCAGGACGCGGTAGGAGTCGAGTTCGCTGAGCACCACCTCCAGCAGGTCGCCGCGTGCGCTGTCGCCGGCGCGGGCGGCCACGGCGCCGCGCAGGGCGCCGGCGATCACGGTCTCGCGGGTGGCGCCGTCGGAGAGCGCGAGCGGGCTGGTCGAGGTGCGCAGGATCTTGTAGCCGTCCCAGGTGTGCCGCCAGATGTAGCGCACCCAGACGCCCTTGAAGCCGGCCAGCGGGCCGTCGGGGGACGCCAGCCGGTCCCGCATCCCGGCGAGTGTGCGGTGCATGTCGCGGTAGCCCGCGACGACCTCGTCCGCGTACTCCCACGGGTCGGCCTTCTCGCCGCCGTGCACCGGCCGGTACGGCGGCAGTGGCAGGGCGGGCTTGCCGGGTTCGATCTCCAGGTCATCGGCGCGGGAGAGGCAGCCGATGTCCACCACCGGGCGGTCCTTGGACGGCACCCACGGCTGCACGGCCATGGCCGTGCGCACGACGGTCGACTCCAGTACGTCCAGCAGTCCACCCTGGCCCGCGGGCAGCGCCGGCGGGGTCTGGACCCGCGGGTAGAGCAGGCACTCCAGATCGGTGATGACCGGATACTCGCCGCTGGCCAGCAGGTTGTCGGACCACAGGTCGCGGCCTTCGAGCAGCTGCACCAGCCGGACGGTCATCCCGAGCCGGCGGTAGAAGCGGGCGAAGCCCTCCCGGTCGGTGCAGGGCAGCGCGGGAACGAGCTCCTCCCAGCCGTAGGCGTCGCCGTGGTCGGGCTCGTGCTCGGTCGCCGGATCGGCGGCGGGGCCGGTCGCGGCGCCGTCGTCCGGTGCGCTGTGGTCGCTGCGCACCAGCACGGTGCGGACGTGGAGTTCGGGTGACAGGCCCGCGGCGTTGAGGTCACGGACCAGGTCCATGTAGGCCGTGGCGTGCCGCAGGTCCTTCGGCTTGTAGACGACGCCTTGGCCGTCCGCGAAGTGCAGCAGCGCGACGGACCGGCCGCCCGCGTGGCGGTCGCCCGCGTCACCGTGCACCGCGGCCAGCGCGCCCGGGTCGGCGCCGTCCCAGAGGCGGGTGCGCAGCAGTTCCCGGTCGGAGGCGAGCCGGGCGAACATCTCGGTGTAGACGTGCTGCCAGTGGCGGCAGGCGGTGCCGACGAGGAAGGCGAGCGCGGGCAGCCGTTCCAGCCGGGCCAGCCAGCCCTCCTGCGAGGCGTCGGGGCCGCCCTGCGCGTCCCAGTCACCACCGCCGGGGTGCGCGGACGACGACTGGACCTCGTAGCGCATCGGCAGGTCCAGCGCCTCGGTCAGCCGCCGCACCAGGGTCTCCGCCAGGTCGGCCCGCGCGGAGTCGAGCACCTGGACACCGAGCACGGACGCGGTGTCCGCGGCTCCCGTGAGGTCGTAGGGCAGCAGGGCTCCGGCGGCGGTGCGGAAGGACGCGGTGATCGCACCCGGTGCGACGGTCTCGGCGGTGGGGGCGGCGGGCTGGGCGCGCAGGAAGCCGATGAGGGCGTGCGCCCAGTCCGGGACGACGGACGGGTCGCGCAGCGCGACCGGCCGCAGCCCGTCGCCGAGTTCACGGCCGGTGGCCGCCAGGTGGTCGAGCAGCACCCCGGCCGACGCCGGGTCGCCCGCCGCCCGCCGCAGCCAGCCCGCGACGGCGGTGGAACGGCTGTGCTGTTCGTCCTCGGCGGCGGCGAAGACGGGTGGTCCGGCCCCGTCCGGTGTCCCGTCGGCGGTGGTCGAGGCCGCGGCGCGCTCCGGGAAGGAGGCGGCCAGGGCGATCACGGCACGCAGCCGGTCGTCACCGCGGGGGACGCCGGGCAGGAGCGTGCCGTCGCCCGCCGGGGACCCGGCGGCCGTTCCCGGCACGGCGGGGGTGGTGAGCCAGGCCTGCAGGTCGAGCGTCATCTCAGATCTCCTGGGGTCGGACGAGGCGGGTGAACAGGGGGTCGTGGTCGAGCAGTTCGTCGTAGGTCCCCGAGGCGGTGACCCGCCCGGCGTCCATGACGTGGATGCGGTCGGCCCGGCGGATGGTGCTGAGCCGGTGGGCGATGACGATGCGGGTGCGGTCGAGGGCGGCCACGGCGTCGGCGACGTGGGCCTGGGTGGCGTTGTCGAGGGCGGATGTCGCCTCGTCGAGCAGCAGCACGGCGGGGCGTCTGACCAGCGCGCGGGCGAGCAGGATGCGCTGGATCTGACCACCCGAGAAACCCTGCGCGTCCTCACCGATGCGAGTGCCCAGGCCGAGCGGCAGGGCCCGGAGTTCGGCGGCGATGCCGGCTTGTTCCGCGGCGGCCCAGACGTCGTCCTCGGTGACGTCGGGGTCGGTGCCCGCCAGGTTCTCCAGCAGGTTGCCGCGCAGCGTCCGCCCGTTCTGCAGGACGGTGCCCAACTGTCCGCGCACCAGGCGCAGATCGAGGGCGGCGAGGTCCTGTCCGTCATGCCGCACGGTTCCGGACTCGGGGATGTCGAACCCCAGGATCAGCCGGATCAGTGTGGACTTGCCGGCGCCGGACGCTCCGACGACGGCGACGAACTCGCCCTCCTCGGCCCGCAGGCTGACACGGTCCAGAGCCGGCACCGCAGCGCCCGGGTAGCGGAAGGTCACCTCTTCGAGGGCGACCGCGCCGCCCAGCACCCCGGGGTCGCGGCGGTGCGGTCCCGAGGCGGGGACGGCGGGCGCCGCGAGCACCGGCCGCAGCCGGTCCAGCACCGGCGCGATGCCGTACGCGGTGGCCGCCGCGTGGGTGAGCTGGCCGAGTGCCAGCGCCACCTGTCCGGCCGCGATACCGGCTGCCATCAGATGCCCTGCGGAGACGCCCCCGGCGCCCCCGGCGGCTGTCGCCGCCAGCAGCACGGCGAGCAGCAGCGGTTGCAGAGCGGCGGTGACGGCGCCCGATGCGGCGTCGGTGCGCATCGCGGCGGCGTCGGCGCGCTTCTGCCGGGCGAAGGGCCCGGCCCAGCGGGCGAAGGCCTGGATCTCGCGCCCCGCCGTCTGGAGCTTGTCGATGCCCAGCAGCAGCCCGTACAGCACTCCGTGCAGCCGGCCGTGCAGCGCGTACACCTCGGATTCGTACCGTTGCCTGCGCCGTCCCAGCAGGAGCAGGACGGTGACGGCGGCGACGGCGGCGGCCAGCAGCACACCGCCGAGCCGCAGATCCACGGTGAGCAGCAGCAGAAGTCCCGACAGCGAGAAGAACGCTCCCAGTACCGCGGAGACCAGCACTTCCGACAGTGCCTGCCGGGCCTCGGCGACGGCGTTGGCCCGGTGCACGAGGTCGCCGGTGGAGAAGTCCCGGAAGAACCGGGCGTCATGGGTGAGCAGCCGGTCCCAGACGGCCGGTTCCAGCGCCGCCTGGATGCGTCCGGTGAGCCGCACGGCGGCGGTGTTGCGGACCAGCAGGAGCAGGAGTCCCGCCGCCGAGGCCGCGCCGAGCAGCAGCGCCAGCCAGCGCAGCGGGTGGCGGTCGGCGGCCAGCAGCCGCGGCACGAGCAGACCGGCGCTCAGTGGCACGAGCAGCGTCAGAACGGCGGTGAGCAGACCGGCGCCCGCGAGGACCACCAGGTCGCGCCGGGTGCCGGGGGCGCCGAGCGCGAAGCGCAGCAATGACCCGGGGGTCGGGGTGCCGGGCGGCAGCGGCCGGTAGAGCAGCAGCGCCTGGCGTGAGCAGGCGGGTCCCGCCGGCCGGCGCCGGGCCCCGCCGGTGTCCCGGGCCGCCGGATCGTGCACCAGAGGGCCCCGGCCGCGCGGCACGAGGGCGAGCGGGCGGCCGACGTCGGAGGCGCACGCGATCATCGCACCGGCGGTGCCACCGGGATCACCGTGAACGTCGTCGCCGTCCGGACTCTTTGCGCCCTTGGGCGCCTTGGCGGCCGGGAGGGTGACCTGCCGCCAGCGCACGCCCAGCCGCCGCAGCAGGGCGATCAGCGGGTCGCGGGCAGTGCGCACCGAGGCGGGCAGTTGGGCCGGCACCTCGATCCCCAGGGCGGGGCCGAGGGCCGCGAGCACGGCGAGTGCGTGGGCGGCGGCGTCCGGCGGTGGGACGGCCACCGCGCGGGCCTCCCCGCTCGGGCGGCGGGCCGCCGGGCCGAGCCCGTCGAGCGCGGCCGCGAGGGTCGCGCGGTTGGCCGCCGCCGTCGCGTTCAGTGCGGCCGTCGCGTCGGCGGCGCGGCTGCGCTCCGCCTGCTGAGTGGGCGTCATGACTGCTCCTGAACAGGACGGTTCGGGGTCGATGCGACCGGGGCGGCGGCGGTGGCGTCCTGGCCACCGGCCTCGGACAGCAGCGTCCGGTAGCGGCCCGGCACCGCGGCCAGT
>NZ_JAPVLS010000181.1:0-795 GCF_027158125.1 Streptomyces sp. H39-C1 | reverse complement strand
GCGGAGCGGACGGTGCTCAGCCGGTGGGCGAGCACCAGGCAGCTGGTACCGCGCCGCCGGAGGTGCGTGTTGACCAAGGCCTCGGTGCGGGCGTCCAGCGCGGAGGTCGCCTCGTCCAGCACCAGCAGCGGCGGGTCGAGGGCCAGCGCACGGGCCAGCTCCAGTCGCTGCCGCTCTCCGCCGGAGAGGTTCCGTGCGTCCTCCTCGATCCGCCCGGCGTCCAGGCCACCACGGCCACGGACCAGGTCGGCGGCCTCGGCGTCGGCGAGCGCCCGGTGCAGGGCGGTCTCGTCGGCCGCCGGGTTCCACAGCGTGAGGTTGTCGCGCATGGTGCCCTCGAAGAGCCGCAACCGCTGCTCCACGTAAGCGACCTGGCTGGTCACCACGGCGCGCGGCAGTGATTCGCGCGGCACTCCGTCCAGCAGCACGTCGCCGGTCCAGGGCCGGAGCACTCCGGCGGCGAGCCGGGCCAGCGTGGACTTGCCGCTGCCGCTCGATCCGACGACCGCGACCCACTCCCCCGGCCGCACCGTCAGCGAGATGCCCTCCAGCGTCGCCGGCCGGTTGGGGTCGTAGCCGAAGGAGACGTCCCGCAGCTCCAGCAGGCCGCTGAGCGCGACGGGTCCGGCCGAGCCGTCCACCGGGTCCAGGACGGCCGTCAGATAGGGGTCGGGCTCGGAGAGTTCGACGTCGTCGAGGAGCGCGGACTGGGCTCGCGCCATCGTCAGCTCGGATCCCGTGCCGACGAGCTGGGTGACCGGCAGCAGGAACCCGTTGAGCAGCAGCAGGAAGGCG